>JAJWOJ010000529.1 GCA_021635425.1 Clostridiales bacterium
ATATAGTAGTTGACAAATAGACAACTAGTGATGTATAATATAAGAGCAATAAGGAGATAACGAGTATGCCGATGACGGGAAAAGAGATGGTGAAACTTCTTAAAGAAAACGGTTTTATAGAAGTAAGCCAAAATGGAAGTCACTTAAAACTGATTAACCCCGAAACGAAAGTTATTACGATCGTGCCGATGCACGCTGCGGAATTGGGAAAGGGCTTGGAACAAGCGATATTAAAACAAGCGGGGCTTAAATAAGCTTTGCGGGCATAGAATAGAGAGGTGAAAGACATGAAAAGAGAAATAATCGAACACAGAATATATCCGGCGATATTTCATAAAGACGAACAAGGTTATTGGGTTGAATTTCCCGATTTGCCTGGCTGCAACACTCAAGGCGAAACGCTTGAAGAAGCTTTCAAAATGGCAAAAGAGGCTTTGGCATTGTATCTGGACGGCGAACAGGACGTTAAGCCGAGTCTTGTAGAAAATATACGCGTCGAAGGAAACGACAGGGTTATGCTTGTCGAAGCGGCCGACGGCGACGATATCGAGCATTTTAAAAAATCCGAAATTCCCGAAGCGTTTGAAAACGGTTTAAAAAATAAAGGTTTCACGCAATATCAGGTGTCGCAGATATTGGATATCGATAAAGCGTATGTGTCGCGCATAGCAAAGGGTGAACGCATACCGTCGCCCGACATGGCAAAGAGAATCGGGGTGTTGCTTGGCTTCGATTGGCGTATATTCTACTCGGATAACAATCGGATTTAATTTGTATTTTTACGATTGCGGTATTTGGGTGTATCACGCATAATGATTAGGAAAGAGTTTTTTTATATATGTCTTTTCGGAGGTGTGCGGTGACTGTAAACGATGCCGTGGCAAAAAGGGTGAGCAAGTTGCTTGCCGAAAAGGGTATTACGCAATATCGGCTGGAACAGCGTTCGGGGTTGCAGCACGGTCATATGCAATGGATCATGAGCGGGAAAAGCAAGACGGTAACGCTTTCTACCGTAATTATGCTTGCAACGGGATTCGATATGACATTGATTGAATTTCTCGACGACGAGTTGTTTTCATACGAAAATCTTGAAGTAGAATAAAAAATAAATTATTCGGGTGCGGTGATTGTAAGTCCCCGTGCCCGAAATTTTAATTTGAGCTGCTAACCTGCCTGTCGCGGGCATTATGTGGCGGAATTTATGTTGTTTTGGTTGTTATTGTGTGGTTTTGTTAACGATTGTGGGTTTGCGATTTGTAGTCGCAAATGCTCAAAAATACAGATAAATACTGAGATTTCAGAC
>JAJWOJ010000530.1 GCA_021635425.1 Clostridiales bacterium
GTTTTACGTTGGGGAACGCACATAGCGAATTGCCCAAAACAAGACAATCCTTGGGGTTTATGTTTCCGTTTGAAATTTTACCCGCAAGTCGCTCGGTGTCCCTGATAAACCGAAGCTGTTCGGTAACGCCGCCGCGGAGCATCGGGTTTTTAAAAAACTCCTCAACGCCGTCAAGCCTGTAATTTATCTTATCTTTATCCTGAAGAGGCGCTTTTATCCAGCTCCCGAGCATTCTCGCGCCCATGGGCGTTTCCGTTTTATCAAGCACCCACAAAAGCGAACCGTAACGCTTTCCGTCGCTCATGTTTCTCGTAAGCTCGAGGTTTTTTTGCGCGACGTAATCGAGATACATGATTTCGGATTTTTTTTCGAGTTTAATTCCGTTTATGTTAACAAGCGTTCTCTTCTGCGTTTCGTTGAGATATGCGATAAGCGCGCCCGAGGGGCAGATAAGAGCGTAATCGTCGTCGTCGATTCCGAATGCCTTATACGAAATAACGCCGAACTGCTCTTTAAGGGTTTTATCCGCGTTTCTGAAAATGAAGTTATCGTCGTTATACTTTCTGAATCTCGGCAAAACGTTATGTTTAACCACGGGTATATTCTCGGCGAGTTCCGAAGCCTTCCCGTTGCAAATTATTTCGGAAGGAGCGATTCTTGTAAGGTTATCCGCAATTTCGCTCATACAATCGTTTGCTTCGCACTTTTTTACGAAAAAATCCCCCGTAGTTATATCGCACCATGCATACCCCGCCGCTTTTTCGGCGACATAAACGCACGCTATGAAATTATTTTCTCTTTCGTCGATTAAAGATTCTTCGGTAATCGTTCCCGCAGTGATTATTTTAATAACGTCTCTTTCGACGAGACCTTTTGCAAGCGACGGATCTTCGAGCTGTTCGCATATGGCGACCTTTTCGCCCATTTCGACGAGTTTCGCGATATATCCGTCCGCGGCATGAAAGGGGATTCCGCACATAGGCGCGCGCTCTTCAAGACCGCAATCTCTGCCCGTAAGCGTTAAATCGAGCATCTTTGAAACTCTCACCGCGTCGTCGTTAAACATTTCGTAAAAATCACCGAGACGATAAAAAACAACGCAATCGGGATATTTCGATTTGATTTTATTGTAATGCCGCATCATGGGAGACAGCGTTTTTTCTTTTGCCATAATCGCTCCTTCAATCGTTGATTTTTATAACTTTACCGATAAGAGACATTCCGCCCGTCGAAGTTATTTCGACGTCCGCAAACCTGCCGACGAGGTTTTCTTTAAATTCGCAATATGCCATTCTGCCT
>JAJWOJ010000531.1 GCA_021635425.1 Clostridiales bacterium
GTCCGCGGCGGTTTTTCGCCGCGGATATATTTTCGCAATCCGAGGTTTATATTTCGAGGTTATTATATGGAAAAATTGATCGTTGCTTCAAACAACAAGGGCAAAATCAAAGAGATAAAGGAAATTCTTAAAGACGTTTACGAAATCGTGCCTATGGGCGAAGTCGGGTTTAACGAGGAGATCGAAGAGAACGGCTCAACCTTTTTCGAAAACGCGCTCATAAAAGCGAAAGCCGTTTCCGAGGCTCTCGGCGTGAACGCGTTAGCCGACGACAGCGGACTTTGCGTGGACGCGCTCGGCGGCGCGCCCGGGATTTACTCCGCGAGATTTTCGGGCGTTCACGGAGACGACGCGGCAAACAGAAAGAAACTTCTTAGCGAACTTAAAAATTTAAAAAATCCCGATGAAAGAAAAGCCAAATTCGTTTCGTCCGTCGTTTTGTATAAACGCGGCGGCGAAGTCGTTTCGGGAATGGGCGAAACGCACGGAATTATAGGTTTTAAAGAAGAAGGAGAAAACGGATTCGGTTACGATTCCCTCTTCGTCTCCGACGATTTAGGGAAGTCTTTCGGAGTGGCGACTGCCGAAGAAAAGAATGCCGTAAGTCACAGAAAACGCGCGTTAATCGACTTATTGAGGCACTTATGAAGACTATTGTCGTTTTATCGGACACACACGGAAACAGAGCGGACATATCGAAAATAAGCAATATAATCCTCGAAAGCGATTACGTTTTTCACCTCGGGGATTGTTATGGCGATTTTGTAGATTACGCTTACGCGCTAAAGGGCAAAGCCTTTCAGGTTCACGGCAATTGCGACTATGGGACGAGTGAAACCGACACCGAGATTATAACCGAAATCGAGGGCGTGAAAATTTTTGCCACCCACGGGCATAATTACGGAGTGAAGCAGACAAAAGAGCGGCTTTTAAGGCGCGCGAAAGAACTCGGGGCAACTTTGGTTTTTTACGGGCATACCCATATGGCGGAAATTTCTGAAGAGGACGGCGTTACTTTCGTCAACCCCGGCTGCATGACTAAATATTCGCCGAAAAAAAGCTTCGCATACGTCGTAATAAATAACGGTAAGGTCGTCGCGACCGTCAACGATAAAATGTTTTAACGTTTGCTTTTTATATAATATGTAACTCAAAACGGGGGTTTCCCCGTTTTTTAATGCATAAATTATGCAAAATATCATACATTTATACATAAATATAAAAAATTTTTGAATAAATATACAAAAACGCTTGACAAAAAAAAATTCGGGGCGTATAATCGCGGTATAAAAC
>JAJWOJ010000532.1 GCA_021635425.1 Clostridiales bacterium
GTATTTCAACAGAAACGGCGATTTGGCGAAGACAAAGCGCATGGCAACGGCAGTTGCCGACAAAATTCGATTTTGTCTTGTTTTAATGTTATTATAAAAGGAATAATTTTTTAAAAAGGCACATTCAAATGATTCGAAATTCCGAAGTTAAAGCGAATATATACGTTCTCACGGAAAATCCGGGCGATATCGCAATCCGTTGCAAAGAGCGGAAAGATGAGATCGAAGCGGTTTTGAACGAAAAGGTTAAAACGGAAAAAACGGAAGTGTGGAAGCTCCTCGAAATCGCCGCCGAACATGCTTACGGTTATAAGCCTGACGAAGTTATATATAAAAAGCTTCCGTGCGGGAAGTGGATCGGCGATAAATTTTGTTTTTCGCTTTCCCACACTTTCGGTGCGTCCGCCGTTATCGTTTCGGATAAACCGTGCGGAATAGATATCGAAAATATCGACAAATTCCGCAAAAAATGCGAAGACGCAAATTTTCTTCCGTCGTTTTTAAAGGCGATAGGGTGTGAGGATAATAAAGACGCCGAATCGGCTTTAACGGTCTGGACGAGGAAAGAAAGCGTTTTCAAAACGACGGAACAACAGATTTTTTCGCCGAAAAAAATTTCCGCGGAAAGCGATAAAACCCGCTCTTTTATTTTTGACGGATTCATAATGTCCGCAACATGCGATTTTCCTTGCGATATATATTTTTACAAGGTCGTAGGGGGAATACCGAAGTGGTTTCATCCTGTGCGGTCGTTTAGTTAATGTGAACAAATCTGCAGATGAAGCAGGCGAAAATTATCGAAATAAAGGTTGATATAAGCGAGATTAAAATCGGTTTTATCAGCCTTTTTTCTTTTGATTTAGAGTAGTAAACGGCAGAAATGTAGAAAGTTGTTTCCGAGCTTCCGTAAACAGCCGAAGCGCATAACGAAACGTAACTGTCAACGCCGTAACTTTGATAAATTTCGGATAAAAGTGCCAGGCTTCCGCCACCCGAAAAAGGTTTTAAAATTACGAGCGGAGCAATCTCCGCGGGTATCCCCAACGCCTTAAAAAGCGGCGACAACAGCCCAGTCAGTTTATCCGAAAGTCCGCTTTCCCGAAAAAGCTCGGTCATAATGAAAATCGTTACAAGATAAGGGAAAACCGAAAATACGGTTGAAAGACCTTTTCCCGCGCCGACGGCAAAACTATCGTAAACTTTAATCTTTTTCGCGCTTGCATAAACAAGCAATATTATTAAAATTACAGGTATAACAAGAGATAAATACTTCATTTCGACTGTTAAT
>JAJWOJ010000533.1 GCA_021635425.1 Clostridiales bacterium
CGCGCCTCGTGTGTGCCGTTTAAATTTTGATAAATACGGCTATAAGCCGATTAACGATAGTTTTTATATAACAATGACAACAGTTTTGAAGTTTATAAAGAAGAACGCGGTTTTATGCCTTGCATGCGTTGCCGCCGTTACGACGATGTTTTTCGTTCCGCCCGACGCGGAATATAAGGGATATTTCGATTTTTCCGCGCTCGGTTGTCTTTTCGGAACGCTCCTTGTCGTGGAAGCCCTTTCGGATATCAGATTTTTCGAAATACTCGCAAGGAAAATCGTAACGAAATTCAAAAATATGCGGAATATAGTTTTTGCGCTCGTATTCATTACGTATTTCGGTTCGATGATCATGGCGAACGACATGGCACTCATCACCTTTCTTCCGCTCGGTTATTTCGTTCTTACGAGAACGGAAAAAAAAGAATATATGGCGTTCGTTTTCATCATGCAGAATATCGCCGCAAATCTCGGCGGAATGCTCACTCCTTTCGGAAATCCGCAAAATCTCTATCTTTATTCTTATTATAAAATTCCGAACCTTGAGTTTCTGAAAATAATGTTTCCGCCGTTTATTTTATCGCTCGCAATGATAATCGCGTGCTGTTTTATAGTAAAAAAAGAACCCGCGGAGATAAAAGACGACGTTTATTATACCTTGGATAAGCCTAAAACGATAATTTATCTCGTGCTTTTCGTCCTTTCCGTCTGTTCCGTTCTTCGCGTTTTCCCTTTTTATATCGGTATAGGAATTGCGACGATCGGAGTTCTTATTCTGGACAGAAAGGCTTTTAAAACGGTTAATTATCCCTTGCTTTTAACCTTTTGCGCCTTCTTCGTTTTCAGCGGTAATATGTCGCGCATAGACGCCGTTCATCGGCTTATAGGCGGACTTCTGGATAAAAACACATTGCTCGTTTCGGTTATTTCCTGCCAGGTGATTTCCAATGTTCCGTCGGCAACGCTCCTTTGCAAATTCACCTCTTCTTACGCGCCGCTCCTTGCGGGCGTGAACATCGGCGGACTCGGAACGCCCATTGCGAGCCTTGCAAGTTTGATAACTCTCGGCAAATATAAGGAGACGGGCGAAAACACCGCGAAATATCTCGGAAAGTTTCTGCTTGTCAATTTTTCTTTCCTTATAATCCTCGTGCTGTTCGAACTTTTCGTCGTCCGCGTGTAAAATCGGAATATCGGGCGGAAGAAAAATAAGCGTATAAAAATAAAAAAGGTTGAGAAAAAATAAAAAGTCGGCAAAAATAATTGACATAATTTTTTGATTCAATTA
>JAJWOJ010000081.1 GCA_021635425.1 Clostridiales bacterium
AGGAAGTTGCGCTCGGCGGCGAAAGAGAAATCGTTTTGTCGAACGGAACGGAATTCGACTTAGACCTTGGGGAGTATTCTTCGGCGACGGTGCTTTCGGCAACGCTCGGCGGAGAAAACGTCGGGTATGCGAACGGAAAACTTGTCGCGGGCGACGAATATAAAGCAAATCTCCGTAAACACGGCATGCAGACCTTGAAAGTTACGATTGAAAAAGACGGCAAATATTACAACGTGATCGCAAACGTTCTCGTCGTAACGCAGGATATAACGACGGTCGAACAACTCAAAAAGGTCAGCGAAAATTCGTTCGGTTATTTCAGGCTTGTAAACAATCTGAGAGTAACCGGCGACAACGTCATAAATTTACCCGATTCGGGAGATTGGATAAATGCCGACGGTCAGGGCGGTTTCCGCGGAACGTTCGACGGCAACGGCAAGACGATAAGCGGCTGGACGAGACGAAACGGATTGTTCGGAGTTGTCGGCGCGGGCGCGGTAATCAAAAATCTTACCTATACGCTTACGGCGTATGAGTCGGGCGGATCGACATTCGGGCGCAGTATTACGGGCGCAACCGTAGAAAACGTAACGTTCGACGTAAAACTTGTAAAAGACAGCGCGACGTTCAACAACGAAGGCGGAATAATAACGACGCTTTTAAGCCATAGCACTCTTTACAAAAACGTAACCGTAAATGCCGAAGGGCAGAAAGTCGATTCGCTTTTCGGAACGAGCTGGGGCAGGTACGACGGCAACAAAGCCAATACGTTTGAAAATTGCAAACTGATCGCGAAGTCCGTCGGCGGACTTATCAACGCGGGCAACGTTGCGAACCCTGTTGTCGTTTCCGCGGCGGGAATAGACGGGCTTACGGTAACTCTTATCCTTGACGGAATAACGGCGGAAGGAACGCTCGAAATCGGCAAAGAATTTGCCGTTCCGGGCGTAGGGATGACGGAAATAACGAGCGTAATGCTCGGAGATAACGAGTTTACGGCATATTCGTTTGCGGACGGAACGTTTACGATAAACGCGGACGCGTTCGGCGTTACGGAAGCGGGCGTAAAAACCTTTGAGATAACGGGTAAAAACGCGGACGGATACACCGTTAAACAGACGGTAACGGTAACAGCCGAATTTAAGGCGGAGGAAGTTGCGCTCGGCGGCGAAAGAGAAATCGTTTTGTCGAACGGAACGGAATTCGACTTAGACCTCGGGGAGTATTCATCGGTGACGGCGCTTTCGGCAACGCTTTGCGGAGAAAACGCGACTTATTCAAACGGAAAACTGACCGTAACGGACGGGTTTAAAGCCGACTTGAAGAAGCACGGCATGCAGACTTTAAAGGTCACCGTTCAGAAAGACGGCAAATATTACAACGTAATCGCAAACGTCCTCGTCGTAACGCAGGACATAACGACCTTCGACGAGCTTAATTCGGCTCTTAAATTCGACAAAAACAACGTTAAGTTCGGATATTACAGACTTGCGACCGATTTAAGCGATTACAAATGGTATCAGAGCGGAAACAGTGTCGATGCCGGAATATGGAAAAATCCGAACGGCGAACTTGGCTTCAGAGGAACATTCGACGGCAACGGATTTTCGATCAGAGAAACTTTAAATACTACCGGGTTGTTCGGATACGTCGGCAAAGGCGCGGTGATCAAAAACCTGACTATAAACTTAAATCAGTATAAATACTATAGCGGAACTCCGCTTATGGTTTTCGGTTACAGCATGGTAGGAGCGACCGTCGATAACGTCAAGGTAAACGTGACGAAGCAGCCAAACGACGGAATAACCGAAATCCCCGGCGGAATCAGCGGGCTTCTGACGGCTATTTTCTCGTATGGCAACACCTTCAATAAATTAGTGGTCGACGCTCAGAAAACCGATATCGACACGTTGTTCGGAAGCTGCGCATATTACAGTTATCTTGCGGGATATGAAGAAAATAAGTTTACGGCTTGCACTGTGAAAGCAAATTCTCTTATCGGGCTTGCCTGCACGAACAACGCGGATAAAACCGCAACGCCTTACAGAGGAATCGAAGGGCTTACCGTCACGGTAGCAGTGTCGGCATGAAAGGTATTCCGATGAAAAAATATTCGATAATTACAGTAATTTTGCTTTTTGTGGTTTTCGTTTTCGCGCTGTCCGCCTGTACCGATAACGGCGACGAGGTAGATAAAAGCGGAAGCGAAAGCCCGAAGACAAGCGTTTCGGAAAAAACATCTGACGATTCGGAAACTTCCGCCGCGCAATACACCGTTTATTTTAAATCGGACGGCGAAATTATTTACGAAACGAAGGTTAAAAGCGGCGATACGACGGAACAACCCGATTCGCCTACGAAAAGCCATTATTTTTTAAGCGGTTGGTATAAAGGCGGCGAAAAGTGGGACTTTAAAGCCGACAAAGTCGTTTCGGATATAACGCTTGTCGCAAAATGGGCGCCCGAAGTTTACACGGTGACCTTTGTCACCGAAGCGGGCGATACGCCGACAAGTCAAACCGTAACTTACGACCCCGTTAACGGAAAAGTCGTTGAGCCGACGATAGAAAAGTTTGTTAAAACCGCGGCTTACGAGTATGAATTCGTCGGTTGGTATTTTGGCGATACGAAATGGAATTTCGATAATATCGTCGCGGGAAATATGAAACTTGTCGCAAGGTGGAACAAAAATACCGCCATTGGCGTTCTGCCGAACGATTAAGAATATCAGGAGGAATTTTTTATGAAAAACTATGCAAAACCGAATATGGAAATTATTTACGTCGGTACAGAAGATGACGTTATAAGAACGTCTACCGTTGACAACGTAAAGAATTCGAACGACAACATATTCAACAACGGAGATTGGGATCTTTCGCAACTCGGCTAAAAGGGAGGAAAAAACAATGAAAAAAATTAAATTATGTTTAATAGCGTTTTTCGCTATAGTTTTCGCCTCGATGTCATGCGCGTTTGTCGCAACGAGCGTAAAACATGCCGAAGCGGCAACCGTAGACGAAGTGAAAGTGCTGAAGTCCGGAGTTTTTGCGATGGACGACTCGGGGCTTACGCTCAGAACGAACGATAACGTCGGAATTCGTTTCAAAGTTAAAATGAGCAAAAATCTCGGCGTAAAAATCAAAGGAATCGAAGATGTATCTCTGAAATTTCTTATTGCGCCCCGCGTGGTGGTAGATAGCGTGAACGGCGATTATTCTAAGCTTGTTACGGCGGCTGAAAACGCAACGGAAGGAAAAGTCCCCGCTCGTATATTTGAAGCGGATAAAGGTAAAATGTACGAAGATGGCGGATATTATTGGGCAAGCCTTGTAATCGCGAATACAACAGGGACGAACATAAAGCTCGACATGAACGTAGTTGCTTATATCACTTATACCGATGAAAAAAATGCGGCGCAGACCAGGTATGCGACTACAAACGTTGAAAAAGTAAGAGGAAATCTTTATAACGTCGTCAATTCCTGCGCGGTTATCAACGAGTATGCGACAGATATAATCGGAAATGAGAATTTCAATTGGTACGGTACGGAAACATACCCGATAAAAATAGCGACGACCAAACAGGCTGAAGCTTTAAAAAGTTCGGGCGTAAGTCTTTCGGGAAAGACCGTTTTATCTTCGGTGGAATTTGCGGGAACCGAAGCAACCGTTAAAACCGTTACGGAACATTTCGTTGACGAAAACAGACAGGAAATAGTTCTCGGCGGCAGCGATAACGATACTTATGCTATAGAAGGCATGGGAGTTTATGACGGAACGGTAGAAAAGGCGACCATAGGCGGAGTTGTCGTTAACTACGATAATAACGGAAACGTAAAGCTTTCTTCCGAGTTTAAAAATCGTCTTGCAAAGCATGGCGAGCAGACTCTTTCGGTGACCGTAAAAGGAGCAGACGGCAACTATACCGAATACAAAAAGAAGTTGCTTGTCGTAACGAAAGAAATTTCGAGTTTCGAGGAACTTAATGCTGCTCTTGCGTTTGATTCGAATAACGTTAAGTATGGATATTACAGACTTGCGACCAACTTAATCGGTTACGGCGGGTATCAGAGCGGAAACGGAATCGGCGGCAGTATATGGAAAAACGAAAGCGGCGATACGGGCTTCAGAGGAACGTTTGACGGCAAAGGTTTAACCATACAACAAACATTCTGGAATACCGGATTGTTCGGATATATCGGCAAAGGCGCGGTTATTAAAAATATCACTTTCAACGTCAATAAGTATGCTAACGATAAAGAGTACATGCTTTTGGGTTACAGTATGGTAGGAGCAACGCTCGAAAACGTCAAAGTGAATGTAACGCCTCAACACGGTGACGGAAGAACCGAAATCAAGAGTAACGGCGTAAGCGGACTGTTGACAAGTATTTTCGCAAATGGCAATACGTTCAAAAATGTTGTTGTGGACGCCAGAGATACCGATATCGACACTTTGTTCGGTAGCTGTGCATATTACGGTTATACGGGGACAGATACGAATACGTTTGACAAGGATTGCAAGGTTGTGGCGCAATCTCTTTTAGGGCTTGCTTGTATAAATAATGCGGAAGGCGTTAAAAAGACGGACAGTGCTTTTATTTCGGGTGCAGATAATTTAACTGTAGCCAAAGTAGATGAGGCTAAATGGTTTACTAATGAAATCGTTTTATCGAGTAGCACTGAAGACGATAAAGTTAATTTGAAAGTTAATTTGGGAGATTATACAAACGCCGCAATTCTTCCCGTAACCTTTGGCGGTGAAGCCGTAGGTAAAGACGTAAAGTATGACAATGGAACCTTAACCCTTACGAACGCCTTTAAGAATAATAAGAAGAAGCACGGCATTCGTAATCTTTGCCTGATAGCTGAAAAGGGTGGAGAGTATCATAACATAAAAGTTCAAGTTACCGTCATAACGAAGGAAATTTCCGATATACCCGCCTTAACCGCCGCGTTGACGCCGGATGAAGGCAGCAGTGCCGTTTACGGATATTACAGATTGTCGGAAGATTTGAATTCTACCGGCTGGTACTCGGTGGGTTATGCTAAAGACTGGACGGCAGTGCAAAGAAGCAACCCCGAGTTCGGTTTCCGCGGAACGTTTGACGGTAACGGCAAGGCGATCACTTCGTGGTTCTACCAAGACGGTTTGTTCGGCGTTGTCGGCAACGGCGCGGTTATAAAGAATCTTACGATAAACAATAGACAGTATCAGGGCGACAAAGGGAGTCTCAATACTTTGTTCGGTTATTCCATGATGGGAGCAACCATGGATAAAGTTACGATAAATATTCTCAGCGGCGGCAAGGCGGATATCGCCACAAACGCGGCGGGCGGTTTGTTGACCTGCCTTGGCGGATACGGCAACACTTTGAAAAACGTAACGATAAACGCCAAAGGTCTCGCGATAGACACGTTATTCGGAACGGGTTGTTGGTTCATTTATCCGAAAGATTACAAGCAGAATACGTTCGATACTTGTTCTATAACGGCAAAATCGCTTGTCGGGCTTGCTTGTACGGACAATGCGAATAAAACAGTAACGTCTTATGATAAAGTTAGCGGACTTACGGTAACGCTTGAAGCATAAAAACAAAACGAAACCCGGGCGGACGAGCAAAAAACCGTCTGCCCGAATAAAAAAGGAAAATCGACCGACAGGAAAAATATTTGAAACTTTCGGCGAAAAAAACATAAGGAGCAAAATATGAAGAGCAAATTTTTGAAAAGAGCATTATGCGGAGCAATGGCGCTTTGCATGACTGCCGCGCTTATTTCGTGCGGCGACGGCGGAAACAACGGCGGAAACAGTACGGGCGGTCAGTCGAACAGCGGAAACACCGGCGGAGACACGGCGGCAACCAACATCAACGTCCTTCACTTTACGGGTACGGCAACCAGAAACGGAGCTATTAAATGGATTCAGGACGCGGCGGCAAGATTCACCGAACTTAAGAAAGACGAATCTTACGAAAACGGAAAGAAAGGCGTTAACATAACCATTCAGGACAACAAGCTTATCCCTTACGACAGCCTCAGCTCGGACGGTAACGATATTTATATCGACGAGGCAAAAGCGGATATGTACACTTATTCCGCGTCTAACGAGCTTATGCAGCTCGACGAAATCGTAAGCTATATCGAAAACGATCAGAAGCTTACAATCGACGCAGACGCTAAAAAGAGAATGCTCGGCTACGAAAGCGCGGACGGACAACGCCATTATTACGGACTTCCGCAATACGAGTGGAGCAACAGCTTGACTTACGACGTAAACTATTTCGAAGACGCGGGTCTTTATTTCGCAAAACCCGACGCGACCAAATCGGTAACTTACGAAGGCAAATACGGCACCGTTAAGTTCGTCGATCCTGCGGACATGCAGAAATCCTGCGGACCCGACGGCGCATACGGCACGTCCGACGACGGTTTGCCCTCTTCGCTCGAAGAATTCGCTCAGCTTTGCGATTATATCAAATCCAAGGGCGGCTCGCCGTTCATAATGCCCGGCGGAGCGGGCGGCTCTGTTTATTCCTTCCATATGGTTCAGGCGATCTGGGCGGCTCTCGAAGGCGCGGAGACGATGAAAAGCATTAAGGCGGAATATTCAAAAACTCCCGTCGAAGTAGTAACGGGCTTTAAAGACGGCGAATATTTCTTCGGAGATAAAAACATTCCTATGCCGACAACCGAAAAGGTGGTTTTAAGCGACGAAACAGGCTATAAGATGTACGACATGGCGTCGAGATACTATGCGCTTGCGTTTATGCAGTTCGCAAACGATAACGACTGGTTCCATTCCGAAACCAAATCGGATTCGAGCGCGGATAAGGTTCAGACGACTTTCATCGCGACCAACCCCAACGAAAGAGCGGCTATGTACATCGACGGAACTTATTGGTATCACGAAGCGAAACTTTACAACAAAGGCTCGGCTTTCACTCAGTGGAAGAGAACGAGTGGCGGAAAAGAGCGTAAACTCAGCTATATGTGCCTGCCCACTCAGCTTAAAGGTTCGGTTGCGGAAGGCGCGGGCAAAAAGAACACGATGCTTAACGTCGGTTCGTCCTTCTTGTTCGTTAACAACCGCGTATCCGAAAACGCAGGCAAAAAGCAAGCCGTTGTAGACTTCCTTAAGTTCCTCTATACGCAGAAAGAACTTGCGGCGTTCACCGAATACCTCGGAATGAACATTCCTATAAATTACGAATACGACGAGAAAAAACTCGGCGATTATTACTACACGAGCTTTAAGAAATTAAGAAGCGAAGCGGACGTTATAACCACAGCTTCCGATAACCCCGTTCAGTATAAGAACCTTTCGAATTTCATTCTCGGTTTCGGCGGCACGCTCAACTATTACAATTATAACGGACAGGTTATGATGGAAGGTTATCTTCAGGCATACAGAAACGGAAGAAAGGCGAAGGACATTTTCACGGGTTCCACGCTCTCCGAAGCTTCCTGGAAGACCATGCTCGAAAACGCAAAGAAGTAACAATATAAAAACGTTGTCGGCGGGGACGTGATTTCCTGCCGATTCCGACAGGCGGCGGTTGCCGTAAAGCTTAAAACCGCAACCGCCGCTTAGCCACAAGTGATCGTGTTTAAACTCGGTCTTGCGTCGTGTTTTTAGGCTAATACATTGTTCCGCAAGTGTCATATACGGGTGTATTATGCCGCTTGCGCGCCGCGTCTTAACCTAAAAACGCGACGCAATACTTGCAGGCAACCAAAACGTCGCTATTTTCGATGATTTCTGTCGAAGGCGACTTTGTTCGTACTTGCTGTACGGGCGAAGGCGAATTCGGCATAAAGCGCGGAAATATCGGCGTTTTGGCGGGTTAAAACGCAATCACTTGTGGCTACGGATCAATAACAGAGGTATTTTTTCTATGACATTCGGAAAAACGGGTAAAAGAA
>JAJWOJ010000534.1 GCA_021635425.1 Clostridiales bacterium
ATTTTGATGCCGTTCAAAAACTGATGAAAGAACGCGAAGAAAAGCACTATAAAAGATACAGAACGGAGAAAAAGTTTTTTTACCGCAAAATAATATGCAGACATTGCGGTTGGACATACCGAACGAAAGAACAACAAAACGGTTATATATGGTCTTGTTCAAGAAAAGGAATGATTGGTGGTGAATGTCATGCACGCAGTTATTCTGATGAAGAATTGTATCGTGCGTTTACAAAACTATATAACATATTAAAGCAGAACAAACGTGTTTTGCTTGACGAAACAATATCGCAGTTGCAGACGTTAAAAGTTAAAGTGAATTGCGGGAACAACGTTATTGCGGAAATTGATGAAGAATTGGCGGCGCTCGGCAAACAAAACAGCCTTTACAGTCAAATGCTTGCAAACGGCGTGATTGACGAAATAACCTACCACGAAAAGGCAGATAAAATTAAAGGAAAGATCGAAGAACTCCGAAGCCGTCGATTAAAGATAATTAACGATGATGAGGAGGAAACCTGTCTTGAAGAATTGCGTCAGTTAAGGAGAATGATTGATGAGAGTCCCGATTATCTTACAGAAATGGATAAGGGGTTGTTCGGAAAAATCGTTAAAAAGATATATGCCGAAGAAGACGGTTCATTGAGTTTTGTCTTACAAGGCGATTTGGAATTGAGAGTTTGTATGGAGGACAGGAACGATGAACAGAATGATTAGTTTCGGATATGGATTCGCTGACGGGAAATTGAGCGTGATCGCCGAGGAAGCAGAAACAGTAAAAGGTATATTTTCCGATTACGTAAACGGCAAAATTCTAAAAGAGATTGCCGACGATCTGACAGCAAGGCAAGTGAATTTTTTCAACGGTAAGTGCAGTTGGAATAAGAATATGATTTTTCGTATCATAGAAAACGGCAAGTACATAGGCGAGGACGGCTATCCTGCGATTCTTCCGATTGCCTTGTTTGAAAGAGCGAACTTAATAAAAAAGCAGAAAAGCAAAGTCAAGATTGAATTATCAGAAGAGACGGAGACGTTGAAAAAATATGTTTATTGCGGTGAATGCGGTCGGCTTTTACATCGTCGTTCTAAATGGAGAACACGGGAAAAGTGGTATTGTCTTTCGGATTGTAAATGCGAAAGATATATAGACGATAGGGTTATTATGAGTGCGGTTGATACGGTCGGAAATGCTATAAGGAACAATCCCGACTTGCTGAATGTTGAAACCTGCGATACTTATAAACGAACGCAGGAGATCATGCGCTATACAA
>JAJWOJ010000082.1 GCA_021635425.1 Clostridiales bacterium
CTATAATAAAATAGAGTAGTTATAATTCAATCGGTTATGATTTTTCTGTAATCGGATTGAATTTCAGCTGCTTATCGAAATCGTGAAGGGAGGGCTGACGATGGAAGCAGGCGAAAACGAGAAAGAAATCGATTTCGGATTCGGGCTTAAACAAGCGAAGAACGGCTTGGTTTTGGCAGAAGGCGAAAAAATCGTGGATTGTTTCGATTATGACTGTTACATGACTTATGACAGAAGAAACAAGAAAATGAAAACGGAGACGACCGTTCTTCTTACAAACAAAAGAATGGTACATATGGTCTGCTCCGCAAATTCGACGAGAACTTCGAAGAGGAACGTGGAAATACCCGTTGAGAGAATCGAAAGCGTTTCGTCTTATTTCAAAAACGTAAAGCATTACAGCCTCGGGTGGATAATAACTCTTGCTGTTTTTGCCGTACTGTTTTTAACGGCGGGCATTCTTTCGATTGCCAAAATTATTCCCGCTTTGACGCCCGTCGATTTGCTTATCGAGTTCCTTTTGGCGGCTGCGGCTGTTGCGGGCGCGGTTCTTCTCATCGTCTTTGCAAAGTACAGGGTGTGCTTCGGCATGACGGTTTACACGAAGGATCGTCCGGACGTGCCGTGCAGGGTTATGTGCGTAAACAAGGCGGAAGGTTTTTTATCCGATCTTTTGCGGAAAAACGATGATTGTTTTACCGCGGATCTTATCGAAACCGAGCATATGGCTCACGTTCTCGCAAACGAGATTTTGCAGATAAAAATGAACAACGAAGCGGAGGAGTTTAGAAATGGAAACGATATTGGCTAAAGACGAAGTTCTTATAAAGCAATACGATTATGCTTCCGCAGGGTCGAAAAAAGACGCGGTAATGCATAGCGTAATCATAACCGACAGAAGAATAATCTCTCAGGAAATCGGCGAAAGAACGTTTGTAAGAGACGAAATGCCGCTCGATCATGCCGATTATATAGCGACCGATTACGACAGCTATAAAAAGGATTTCGGTCTCACGATGATAATGTTCGCGTTAAGCGTTATATTGGTTGTCGGCGGGGTTGTGTGGAGCAGATTTACCGACGCGTACTGGTTTTTGATACCGACCGTTCTCGGTATCGTTACGTTTGTTCTGGGCGTTGTTGCGATGGTCGTCGCGTTAAAGACGAGCGGCGCTTCCGCTCAGCTCGAAATAAGGTCGCGCCAACCGGTTTACGAAATGCTCAGTTTCAGCGCGAACGGAGTTAAACCGAACAACAAAATCGAAAAGCTTAAAATCAAAGTCGATAAAGACGTTGCGGAACGCATGCTCAACGAGATAGGCGCGCTTATTTTAGACTATAAAAACAAAGACGTAAAATAATTCGGAAAGCATTTTACGGCATATGAAATTCCGAAACGGACTCGCCCTTATCATGCGGATTTGTTTCGGAATTTTTTATAATGAATTTAACGACAGAAGGCATATGGTAACAAGAAACGAAGTTAAAGATCCGAAAAAACGCATACTTATGGTATGCGTGCAGATGTTTATAGAAAAAGGCTTCAAGGCGACGACGATGCTTGACATTATAAGGGAAGCCGACGTATCTTCGGGTACGTTTCAGAATATTTTCAAAACGAAAGACGGCGTTTTGTTCGAACTCATTTCGTTTATGTTCGACAATCAGTTCGCTATGGCTCGCGGAATCGGCGCGGATAAATTTCCGCCCGTATACGTTTACGCGATGGAAACGGCTATTCAGCTTGCGATAACCGAGCTTAACGAAAATATCCGCGAAATTTACGTCGAAGTGTATTCCGTCCCGCACCTCGCGGAATATATATACGGTAAAACGGCGGCGGAACTTGTCCGGATTTTCAAAAGTTATAATCCCGATTGGAGCGACAGCGATTTTTACGAATGCGAAATCGGCTCGGCGGGCATGATGAGAGCGTTTATGGCTCACCCCGGCGACGTATATTTTACGTTACAGAAGAAGGTAAAAAGATTTTTGGAAATGTCGCTCAGCGTATACAACGTGCCGAAGGAAGAGCAGCGCGAAATCTTCGGAATGCTCGAGAGTTTCGATATGGTGAAAACGGCAAAATCCGTTCTCGACAAGCTCTTCGCCGCGCTCGAAATGAATTTCGATTTTAAATTTAATTCTTAATATCCGGCGTATTCGGTTACGTAAAAAGCGAGCCGCTTAATTTTTTCGGTGAAAATGCCAAAAAAATTAAGCGGCTTTTGTCGGTTTGACGCATATTAAAGTCTGTACGGCATTTTTTCGATGTTCAAAAGGGCGATTTTGTTCGATATCCCGCCGCCGTAGCCCGTTATCGCGCCGTTTGCGCCCAGAACTCTGTGGCATGGGATAATTATGCTTATCGGATTTTTCCCGACAGCACCGCCCACGGCTCTCGACGACATTTTCGTTATGCCGCGTTCCGCGGCTATTATGTCTGCGATTTCGCCGTAAGTCGCCGTCTTTCCGTAAGGGATTTCAAGCATCAGCGCGGCAACCCGTTGCTGAAAAGGGGTGAGCGAAGAAATATCGAATTCGGGCGTGAAAGATGGGATTTTGCCGCCGAAATATTCGTCTAACCATTTTCGCGTGTTATCGAAAATCGGGAGAGACGTTTCGTTTTGCGTAAGGGAAGTTTTACACGCGTATTCAGATCCCGCAAATACTAGCCCCGTAAGTTTTTTTCCGTCCGAAATCATTATCAAATCGTCAAATCCCTCGGGCGTAATATAACGGCGTTTAAATAACATAATCATATTATAAAACAGTTTAAAGACAGAGAAACGGCGTCCTTAAAAAAGGACGCCGCTGTTTGTTGAAATTTATTATTACGCTCTTTCAACTTTATTGCTTTTAAGGCAACGAGCGCAAACGTATTCAGAAGTAACGACGCCGTCGTTTACAACTCTAACTTTCTGAACGTTTGCATTGTAAGAACGCGGGGTCTTACGGTTACTGTGGCTGACCTGATTGCCGGATAATTTAGCTTTTCCGCAAACGCTGCAAACTCTCGACATATTGCACCTCCAAATTACTGATATGTATCTGATCAAACATTCGTCTGCGCCTTTTCAGGGCATAAAGATAGCCGAATGCTTTAATCGAAGCATAGATACTATATCACAATCGGAAATAAAAAGCAACAAAATAACGCCGATTTACGAAAAAAAAGATGAAAAAAAAGATTAAAATAAAATTTGGACTTAAAAACCCTTGTAAAAAAAAACATAATATAGTATAATGAATAGGCTTGAACGTGTCATGCAGTTTACGTTCAGGCAAGATAAGGAGTGCATTATGCCGGTAACAACGTCAAACACATACGGAAAAATTTCAATATCGGATGAAGCGATCGCGAAGGTTGCCGCTCACGCGGCGCTCGAATGCTATGGTATCGTCGAGATGGTTCCGAGGACGTTTATGGATAGTTTTTCTCAGCTCCTTAAAAAAGAGACGGGAGGCAAGGGCGTTAAAGTCGTTACTTCCGGTGACAGAATTTATATAGACATATTCGTTATAATTAAATTCGGCGTTTCGATTTCCGCCGTTGCGGAATCGCTCAAAAAAGCCGTAAAATACAAGGTGGAGCAGTTCACGGGAATGATCGTGGATACGGTCAACGTCAACATACTCGGCGTAAAACTCTGAGCCGGGTTTTCATGGCTGCTTTTTTCGTTTTCGGAGGAAACTTTTTTAAATGCAAAAAACAATAAAGGGCGCAACGTTTGCCAAAATGGTTTTATCTGCGTCCAAACTTCTCGACGTATCGAGAGATTATATAGACAGTCTTAACGTGTTCCCCGTGCCTGACGGCGATACGGGAACAAACATGAGCCTCACGATGCAATCTTCCGTCAAGGAGATGAAATCGTGTAAGAGCAATAACCTTTCCGATATCGCGGACAGCGTGTCGAGGGGCGCGCTTCGCGGCGCAAGAGGTAACTCGGGCGTTATAACTTCTCAGATTTTCAGAGGTATATGCTCGGTTTTAAAGGACTATAACGAAGCCGACACCAAGGCGTTTGCAAAAGCTTTGAAAAGCGCGACGGACGTTGCGTACAGCGCGGTATCTAAGCCCAAGGAAGGAACGATTCTTACCGTTTGCCGTATGATTTCCGAACACGTTTCGGCTATCTGCGGAAAGACCAAGGATTTTGAAACTCTCTTTCAGGAAATAATAGCGAAAGGCGAAGAGGCGGTAAACCTCACCCCGACTCTTCTTCCCGTTTTGAAAAAAGCAGGAGTTGTAGACTCGGGCGGAACGGGGCTTCTTACCATTTATAAAGGCATGTATAAAGGGCTTATCGGCGAGGAAATCGACGGCGCACCCATAGAGGAGCCGGAGGTTAAAGCCGACAGTTCGATGGAGCATGCCGACATACTTAACTTAGGAACGATAGAGTTCGGCTATTGCACCGAATTCTTCATCATAAACTTAAAGAAAAAGACTACGCTCGCGGATATCGACAGGCTTAAGGAATACCTTATGACTATCGGCGACTGCGTACTCGTTATCGGCGATCTCGAGTTCGTTAAGGTTCACGTTCACACCAACAACCCGGGGCAAGCCCTTTCCAAAGCTCTTCAGCTCGGCGAAATCGATAAAGTCAAAATCGAAAACATGCTCGAAGAGAACAGAGAGCTTATCAAAAAATACGAAGCCGAGAAGAAGGAAATCGGAATGCTTTCCATTTGCTCGGGCGACGGTATCGCGGCTATTTTCAAAGACATCAACGTCGACAGAGTTATCGAGGGCGGGCAGACTATGAACCCCTCGGCTCAGGACATCGCGGACGCGATCATAAAAATCAACGCGGAGAACATTTTCGTTTTCCCCAACAATAAAAACATAATTCTTGCGGCGGAACAATCGAAATCGCTCGTCGAGGGCAAAAAAGTTTACGTCGTGCCGACGAAGAGTATTCCTCAGGGAATCTCCGCGGCTCTTGCGATGAACCCCGAAGCCACCGCGGACGAAAACTTCCTCGAAATGATTCACGCAATCGACAACGTTTCTTCGGGAATGGTAACGTATGCTGTAAGAAATGCGAAAGTGGACGGTTTTTCGCTTACAAAAGGCGATATCATCGCACTCGATAACAAAAAAGTTCTCGCAAAAGGCAAGGACCTTGCAAAAGTTACGGGCGATTTGATAGAAAAACTTCGTTACAACGCGCACAGCCTCGTCAATCTTTATTACGGCAGCGACGTAACGGAAGAGGAAGCCATGGCTTTGCAGGCTACGCTTGCCGAGAGATACCCCGAGCTTGACGTCGAGCTTTTCTACGGCGGGCAACCGATATATTATTATATCGTTTCCTTGGAATAACATCGGAATAAACGGTCGGACGCGACCGAAAAAAGACTTTCTTCGTTTTCGGGCGCGGAAAGTCTTTTCGTTTACATTTTTATCGTTTTTTCCTATAAGTATTTAAAATTTTCGGGCAGGTGAAACATGAAACTTACGGATATAAAAGGCATAAGCGACAAGCGGGCGCAGGACCTCGCAAAAATGAATATTTTCACGCCCGAGGATCTTATAAAGCATTTTCCGCGCAATTATCTCGATTTAAGAAAGATTACGCCGCTTGAAAAATGCTATAACAACGATATCGTTTTAACCTGCGGAAAGCTCATGACCGCGCCCAAAATGTTCACGTCCGCAAGAAAACTCAAGTGCGTAAGGGTTCCCGTAGAACAGGGTTTGCGCGGGTTTACGGCTGTTTGGTTTAATCAGCCTTATGTGATGAGCCATTTAAGGGCGGGTGAAGAATACCTTTTTTATGGCAGAATCAAGAGCGATTTCGGCGGAGTGTCGATAATAAATCCGACGTTCGAGCCTGTCGATAACAACGTAAAACTTAAAGGAATCGTCCCCGTTTACACCGTTAAGGGCAACATAACGCAAAAGGTTGTGAGGGACGCGGTGAAGTCGGCGATTTTCGGGCTTGACATAAAAAGCGTTATTCCCGCAAGGCTATCTAAAAAATACGATCTTGAAAATTTAAAAACGGCATATATCGACGTACATGCGCCGTCGGACGCCGAAACTCAGAAAAACGCGGCGGAACGCATCGCCTTAGAGGAGTATTTTATCCTCGTTTCCGCGTTTCGGTTTATAAAAGGCGATCGCCAGCAGATAAGAATAAATCAATACTCTTGCACGGCGGCGGATATGCGGGAGTTTATTTCGCGTTTCGGTTTTGAATTCACCGAGGGGCAGAAAAACGCCGTAAACGACATTTTTTCCGATCTTTCAAGCCCGCGCTCGATGAACAGGCTCTTGCAGGGCGACGTCGGAAGCGGAAAAACGGCGGTCGCGCTGTGTGCTATTTACACCGCGGTGAAAAGCGGATATCAGGCGGCAATGCTCGCGCCGACGGAAATTCTCGCGGAGCAGAATTATAAGATAATTTCAAGGCTTTTCCCAGAATATGAAGTGATTTTTCTCAGCGGTTCGATAAAAGCCGCCGAAAAGAAAGCTATCAAAGCAAAAATAAAATCTGGCGAAGCGCGGATTGTCGTCGGAACGCATGCGGTTTTGCAGGGCGACGTTGAATTTTTCAATCTTTCCATGTGCGTGTGCGACGAACAGCACCGTTTCGGCGTGGGGCAGAGAAGCGCGCTTGTTGCCAAGGGGATTATCCCGGACGTTCTCGTAATGAGCGCAACGCCCATTCCGAGGACTGTTTCGCTCATTTTTTACGGAGATCTCGACATAACAGAGATAAAAGATAAGCCAAAAAACAGACAACCCGTCGCGACTTTTCTCGTTCCCGAAAGGAAATACGAGGGCATGCTCGGCTTTATCCGCGATACGGTTAAGGGTGGAAATCAGGCGTTTTGCGTATGCCCTAAGATCGAAGAGGACGAAGAGGGAACGCTCATGAGCGTAACCGAGCTTTTCGAAGAGCTTTCCGCAAAGCTTACGGGCGTTCGCGTGGGGCTTCTGCACGGCAAGATGAAAGACGTCGAAAAAGCGCGGATAATGGCGGATTTCAAGGCGAAAGCTTTCGACGTGTTGGTGTCTACGACGGTTGTCGAAGTCGGCATAGACGTGCCTAACGCCACGGTTATGGTAATTTATAACGCCGAAAGATTCGGGCTTTCTCAGCTTCATCAGCTCAGGGGCAGAGTGGGACGCGGCGCGGACAAAAGCTATTGCTTCCTTTTCACCCGCTCGGACGAAGAAAAGTCGCTCGAAAGGCTTAAGGTTTTATGTTCGTCTACGGACGGATTCGAAATTGCCGAAAAGGATTTCGAAATGCGCGGCAGCGGCGATTTCATGGGAACCCGCCAGAGCGGAAGATTTTTAAACGACCTCGGCGATCTCGTTTACCCGCCGTCGGTAATTTTCTCCGCAAAAAAACTGTGCGACGACGCCTTTTCTCATCCCGAGGAACTCGCCGATCTTCGCGCGCACGCAATGGATAAATACGAACGTCTTAAAGACGTAACGCTAAACTGATATGAACAGAAAGGAATTTACTTCGTATATTTTAAATAATTACGTTACAAATGAGGAACACCCTTGGGCGGATTCGCCCGATAATTCGGTTTTTCGGCACCCGTCGAACAAAAAGTGGTTCGCGCTTATCATGAATATCGGTTCGGATAAGCTCGGGCTTAACGGCGGAAAAATCGACGTGGTTAATCTGAAATGCGAACCCGCCATGATCGATAATTTCTTGGACGGTAAAAGCGTTTTCAGAGCATATCACATGAACAAAACTCACTGGATAACGGTGATAATCGGCGCGGCGGACGAAAACAAGCTAAAAATGCTCCTTGACGTAAGTTTCGAGCTTACGAAATAATTTTTTGTTCACAGACATATTGACTTTCTTAAAAACAGTGTTAAACTGTCGCCAAGGAGGTT
>JAJWOJ010000083.1 GCA_021635425.1 Clostridiales bacterium
TTACGAGATCTCGCGTTGCCCCTCTTCGATAACGGGCGATATGGTTATCGAGGAAATTTACAGAGGAAAACCCGTAATAAGGATAGCGCAGAACGCTTTTAAGGGTTCTAAGATCGAAAATCTCGTTATAGGTAAAAACATCACTTATATAGGCGACGGCGCGTTTTATAACAGTACAAGGCTTAAGAGCGTGGTAATACCCGACAGCGTGAATTACATCGGCGAAAAGGTATTTCAGAACTGCCGTTCGCTTGAAACGATAAATATCCCCAAAGCCGTAAGCGAAATAAAAACGAACACTTTCATCAACTGTTCGTCGCTTACGACGATAACCATTCCCGACAGCGTAACGGCTATAGGCGATGGCGCGTTCAGGGGTTGTAAAGCTTTAAAGACATTAGTAATACCCGACAGCGTAAAAACAATAGGCGGATATGCTTTCGCGGATACGGTTGCGCTTACCGGCGTGACGATAGGAAAGGGCGTTAAAGTTCTCGGAGAATATGCTTTTTACAGAGCGAGCGAACTTTCCGAAGTTAAATTCGCCTCCGAAGGAGATCTCACCGAAATAGCTCGCGGAGCTTTTGCCGACAACGTGAAACTTGCGGAAATAGTTATTCCGGAGGGGGTTGAAAGCATAGGCGACGGTTGCTTCTTCGGCGATAAATTGCTCGCGAGCGTTACGCTTCCCGAAAGTTTGAAATCGGTAGGCGTTACCGCTTTCAACGCCAGCAAATATTATACGGATATCGTAGACGATAACGGCAAGGCGAGAGACAAAAACAAACCTTTCGTTTACGTCGGTAAATGGATAGTCGCCGTTTCGCCCGACGTCGTCACCACGCTGACCGATATCAGCGGCAATACGGTAAAACTTAAAAATGTGAGCAATGCGATAACTATCGTGGGTCACGATAACGTCGTCGGAATTGCGGACGGAACTTTCTCCAATTTCACCGAACTTACCAGCGTAACGCTTCCTGATTCGCTCAGATACGTCGGAAACAGCGCGTTTTCGAATTGTCAGAAGCTTACAAAGTTTATCGCGACAAAGGTAAAAACCGTAGGCGATTATGCTTTCGACGGTTGCAAGGTTCTCGGTAACGTAAGATTTATAGCTACCGCTCTGGGCGGAACGCAGACGAGTAATCTCGAAACGATCGGCTCTTATGCGTTCAGAAACTGTTCGCAGCTTAAAAACAATACGCAGAATAACCTTTTCGTACCCGATACGGTTAAAAAGATAGGTACGCGGGCGTTCTATAATTCCGGTCTCTGGACGGATACGGCAACGCATCAGCAAGGGCTTATATACGCGGGTAACTGGATAGTCGGTTACAGTTCGCTTCCCAGCGGAACGATAGTAATAGACGAGGGTAGAAACAAACCCACCGTCGGCATAGCCGATTACGCATTTTATAAATGCGAAGGCTTGCAGGAACTCGTAAACTTAAACAGTTTGAATATTCGTTCTATCGGCAGGGGCGCGTTTTATGAATGTACATCGCTCGTGAGCGCTAAACTCGGCAACAACATAAGCGAAATTCAACCGTTTACGTTCTATGGTTGCGTTAATCTGACGAGAATAGAATTATCGAGAAATCTGACTACGATCGGCGAACGCGCGTTTTACGGGTGTTCTTACGTCAGAGACCTTGATTTCAGCAGGGCGACGAATCTCGAATCGATAGGCGAACGTGCGTTTTACGCATGCAGAAGTCTGCGTAACTTAAATTTGGGTAATTCCGTAAAAACAATCGGAGATTACGCATTCTATAATATGAACGACGACGGGGCGAGCAATACTTCGCTTAAAACGCTCGTCATACCCGACAGCGTAACGACGGTCGGAGCGAACGCTTTCGCCAACTTAAAGGCTCTCGAAAGCCTTACGATCGGCAGCGGAGTTACGGCTATAGGCGATTACGCTTTCAAAAACTGTACCGCTCTCGGAACGCTGGTTATACCCGATAACGTGGTAAAACTCGGCAAGAGCGCGTTCTATAAATGTACCGGCGTGACTACGCTCGAACTCGGCAACGGTCTTACCGATATAGGAGATTACGCGTTTTACGGAATGGATAAAATCGAATATATCGTTTTACCGGAAAGCGTCGAAAATATAGGTAAATTCGCGTTCAAGGGCTGGTCTGTCATAACTTCGATAATTCTCGATAAAAACATCGAAACGATCGGCGCGCATGCGTTTTACGGCGAAAAAGCCGCAACGTTCTATTCCGACGCGGAAGGCATTATGCCTAAATGGGAAAAAACGTGGAACAGTTCTTATTCGGCGGTTATCTGGAACTGCACTCTGTCGGAAGATAAGAGTTACGTCGTATCCGTCGAGATTAAAGAAAACGGAATATCCAACCGCAAATCGAAAAACGGCATTTCCGCACCTCTTCGCAAGGGCTACGAATTTGTCGGTTGGTCTGTAAGCGCGGATTCCGACGAAATAGCGTTTGCTGCCGACGAGATAGTAAACGCCGAAAACGGAGTTACGTTATACGCCGTATGGCGCGCCGTCGAACAATAATCGGCAGGTTGCGGCAACGAAATAAACAGTAATAAATTTCTTCTATAGTATAAGGAGAGTTAAAACATATGAACAAAACCAAGAAACTATTTATCGCTCTTTTGGCGGTTATGACGCTTGCACTCGGCGCGTTTGCCGTCGGTTGCAAAAAGGACAAAAAGGTTACGCTCTCGTTCGAGACTAACGGCGGAACGGCAATCGCAAGCGTTCAGCTCGATAAAGGTGCGGAATATGATCTTCCCGCAGCCGAAAGAACGGGTTATGAGTTTGACGGTTGGTATTTAAACGCCGATTTTACCGGTGAAAAAACCACTAAAGTTACCGTAAACGAAAACGTCACGGTTTACGCAAAATGGGGTAAACTCTATAAGCTTACGTTTGATTTGAACGGCGGCAGCATGGATAAAACCTCGGTTTACGTCAAAGCGGGCGAACTCGTAACGTCTGCGGTAAACGGTCTGGCTCCGACGAAAGCGGATCATCAGTTCGGAGCGTGGCAGGCAGACGGCAAAGACCTTACGTCTTCTTACGTTATGCCTGAAAAGGATATCACGCTTACGGCAAAATATAAAACCAAATACACCGTAACTCTCTGGAAAGAGGATATGAACGGAACTTACGTCGAAGAAGCGCAGAAAGTCGTCGATTACGCTTATGCGGGTACTTTTGTGACGAAAGATTTCGGCGGCGCGGGATTCGAACTTGACGCAAACGCCGAGGGCAGCAAGCCTTTGGCTAAGATAAGCGAAACGGTAAGCGAAAACGCGTTCGTATTGTATTATAAACGTTCGGATATAACCGTAAGATTCGATTCAAATTATCCTGACGACGCGAAAAAGGAAGACGAAGTTACCGAAAAGACGGTAAAATACGGTCAGGAAATCGATGTACCGTACAATTATACAGCCAAGGGTTATTATCTTGCGGGTTGGGCTAAATCGAGCCTTGCGACCGAAGTCGAATACGAAGCGGATTATATATCTTCGGTTCTTTATAACGGTAGCGACGATAAAGGTCAAAACTCAAAAATAACTCCCTCCGAAAACACAACGCTTTACGGCGTATGGGTAAAAGGTAACAGCGACATGTTCGGCGGCGACGACTATTTGTTTATATCCGCCACCGAAGAAAACACCGTATATCTTTCCCGCGGGGGAATATTCTTCAAAGGTTATTATACGGCATCGGATTCGACCTTCGGGTTTGCCGACAGCACCGGCAGCGAATTCCTCGAGGGAAAAATTCTTGCGGACGGTACTTTTGCTTACGGCGATAAGTTGAGATCGAGAACGTATGTCAACTATATCAACGGCGTCGGGCAAAACACTCAGATAACGCTTACCATAGACGATTATAACGGGGTTATCTATAACGATAAAACCAAGGACAGCGAGTCGACGGGTACTTATGTTTTCGACGCGCAGGGTTTTTGCGTGGCGACTTTCACCGACGGAGAACTTGCCGGCAAAGAAATGCACATAAGGCTTTCTTCCGTTACCATTTCGGGTAAGTTAAATACCGTATTTATCGTAAGAAACGATTCCGAAATCGCATACGGCACGCTTTATCGCGGAGCGTATTCAGGCGGAAATATGACGTCTTATCCCGACGGATATTACACCATAAAACTCGACGGTTTCGGAACGGCTACGTTCTATCAGAATCCGCTTATGGCCGGAAGCTACGCATATGTTTTCGATCAGGAAAAGATGATTCTGACGCTTTATACGTCCGGCTCGTCGGCGAGCAGTTTCCGCGTATATAAAGATACGATAAAGGGCGACCAGGGACAATACGATTACGTTTCCTACAATCCGAAATACGACGCGACGTTTGAAAGCTCGGATAAAACGGCAAAACTCACGCTTGACGGTTCGTTCAACGCGGTTTACGAAAAAGGAAACGAGAAAATAGAGGGGTTGTATCTTTCGAGCGATTCGCTGTTCAGCGGCGGAAAGATAATATCGCTTATTCAGAACGGGAAAACGGTCAAGAGCTTGCTTATAACGAGCAAAACCGAAACGTTGTTCGAAAACGGCGAAGAAACTACGAAGACGACTTATAGTTTTGAAGAAAAAGCGCAGGGCTATGCCGAATACTATTTCCGCGGAGCCGACAACACTTATTACGCTCCGCTTATCGCGATAAACGACACCGCGCAGGGACATATGACCGTGTACGGTTATACGACTTCGGGAACATACGAGAAAATATCCGAAGGTGCGTTTACCGAGAAGGGCGGTATATATCATTACACCGCAACGGCGTTCAATATCGGCTCGATATCCAAAACCGAGCAAGCCGAAACGGGTATGTATCTCTATTATCATATGGCAGACGGCGAAGAAGTCGTCTGGATGAGGGCAGTAGAAGATATTGCAAAAATCGAAGAAATCGAATTCGGCATAGGTAAGTCGGTTATAGGCGGTGACGTTTACGAAGCGACTTATTGGTATAGCGCAAAGAAGACCGGCGAAGGAAAAGTTACGAGCTACGTTACCGAGTTCACTGCCGAAAACGGCAGCGCGACTCTGACGAGAATCGGCGGAATGATAAGTTTCAGCGAAAAGGGCAAGACTATTCTCGGAACGTATGAAACGTCTGCCGACGGAATAACCGCTATCACCGCTTACGACGAAAGCAACGGTTCTACCGAATCGGTATATGTTAAATTAAACGAAGAAACCGGGAAGTTCGTTAAACTCGAATCTGCGCCGTACACGATGTATGCTATCGTAAAAGGCAATACGGACAGAGAAGAAACGCTCAAACTGAACGGCGACGGAACCGCGGAATATACCGTAGAAGGGGTCAAATACGAAGGTACCGTTACGGAAACGGGCAAAAAAACCGAAAGCGGCGCGGATATAATGAAGTTCGAGTCTGCCGAAAAGACATTCGAATATCTCCACCTTTACGGCAGCAGCGAAGAATTTTTCGCCAAAGAAGATAAGACGTTCAAAACCGTATACGAAGCAGACGGAGTGGGAACTATAACGCTCGACGGATTCCTGTTTAACGGCAAGTTCGTGGCAATGGACGGAACCGAATACAGCGGAAGAACCTTAAATCCCGAAGCTGACGTGTTGGTAATATCGGCAGACAGCAGAACGCTTTATTTCGATATTAAAGGCGACGATACGTTTACTTTACGCGGCGAGGAATACGGTCGTTACGCTTATAACGATAACAATATATTCCAGGGCGTATACTTCATGTTTAACGGTTACGGAAAACTCGAAGTTCAGAAGATCGAAAACACCGATTCCGAAGAGACAAATTTCGTAAAGAAAGGTGAAGGCGTATACGAGTATGACGAAGCGAAAGACGTTTACACGCTTAGTTACACCGTAGACGGTAAAGCTTATGAGGTTACGGGAATAATCGGAGCCGTTGTCAGCGGCGGCAAAGCATACAGAGTGTTCTCGACGTTACATTCCGAAAACGTAAAACTCTATATCAACGATAAAGACTGGTCGATAATTGAACTCGACGCGGCGGGCAATGCCGTCAAGTACGGACCCAAAGGCGTAAAGGAAAGCGGAACTTACACCATAATCACCGAAAATCTGTTGTATTTCGTAAATTCGTCGTCTACCGACGCTTGTCTGTATGCTTTCGATAAGGAAGCGGGCGCGGCGGTACAGCTCAGCCGCAACAACGTAAGTTATTACACCGCGAACTTCGAGTCGTTTAACTTTACTCAGTACGGTTTCGCGATATATAACGGAGATAAACGTTATTATTACGATATCACCGATGAGGGCGAATATATAATCTACCGTCAGCCCGAAGAGGGAGAAACCGCACAGAACGTCAACGAATACGGTTTCATCACCGAAAATCTCGGAAAACTCGAGGTTTACAACGAGTCCGAGGGCGCATATTATTACGAATCGTTCATATACGGCAGAGATAATAAGCAATACTTCTATAACGACGGAAACAGCCTTAACTTCGATCGCGAAAAGAAAAACGGCGAAGTCGACACAACCTACGGAATAAAGCAGGGTTCGGGAGATAAAGAATACTTCCTTTACCTTAAGTCGCTTACTTTCCAACCGTCCGGTTCCGACGAATTCGAAGTGTCCTGTACGGCTACTTTCGGCGGCTATCCGACGGTAGGCGAAGACGGTACAACGACCTACGGCGATCTTGTACTTTCGAATAATTGTACGATAACCCGTAAAAAGCTCGACAACGGCGAATATGAAACCTATTGTTCGGTAACTTACAGCGTGATAGGTTATTTCCGTCTCGATCTCGATATGAATTTCCACGGCGCTTATAACGCAGACGGTACGGCTTCTCAGAACGCGGGCGAATATAAAGTGCTTTCGCTTAAGAGAGTTATAACCGCTCCCGCATATCAATATCTCGATAACTATTACAGAAACTATTTAAATACGGGTTCTGTCGACGGCTTCGAAAACGATATCGGAAACATTGAATTTATATACGTTTACGACGAAAACGGCGAGGAAATCGAAAATAAGAGATATTTCCGCGGCGAATTCGGCAAAGACAGCGGCATCGTGGATATAAACGGCAACACGTTCACCGTCGAAAACGGAACGTTCGAAGAGCAGTCGAACGGATTGTTCATCGTTACGTTCACCGTTCCCGACTATGAGAAGAAAGACGGCGAAGTTAACGACGGTTACACTTATAAACTTTATACCTGGATAACGTCGCACCCCGCATTCAGAAACGGCTACGGATACAGAGTATACGCTTATACGAGAGTTCAGAGCGGACTTCAAAGCGGAGAATATTCCGTTACCGTCGAAAGAATGGTATATACGGAGCTTGCGAGCGGATACAGCGCGGGTTCGGTGTTTAATATTTCGCTTGCGAAAGGCGGAGAAGAAATCGTAACCGAAGCCAGACTTACGGGATCCGAAGCGGCTTACCTTATAACCAGAACGCGCGGCGCGGACGATAAGATTACCGAAACCAAATATTACGCCGTAACATTCAAAGAAGAGGAAAAAGAGGTCGGCTCCAAGAAGGTAATGCCTTTCGTATCGGCAAGCGTTTCCGTAATGGCAATGAAGACCTATTACGGACAGGACGGCGAATCGTATTTCGATATGAATACCGAAAACGGCGAGATAACGCTCGTCTGGTATAAAGGCGCAAACGATAAAAACGGTGCGTATTACGTTCCGTCGACCGTCGAAGAGCAGGAAGACGGCTCGAAGAAGATAACAGCTTCCGACGGTTCCGTATTTACCGTAAAGATAAGCGGAGAAACGGCTACTATCGAAAAAACCGCTTAAATGCAAAGATTAAATACTTCCCCCCGAAAAGGGGGAAGTGTTCATTTAAATGAC
>JAJWOJ010000084.1 GCA_021635425.1 Clostridiales bacterium
GCCGTTTTGTTCGCCGATTCGCGTTCGAACATATCCTGCAAAAGCGCGATATTCCGCCCTATCGCCTTTCTTTCGGCTTCTATGCCGTAATCGTCGTATAACTTTTTTATAATTTCTTCCTGCGTAAGCGGATGATTTACGTCGCTGTAATATTCCAAAATCTGCAAGATACGTATTATAAGTAATTTTTTGGCTTCTAAGCTATCGGTCATATTCTGCCCTCCCGTCAGAGAGTGTTTTTATTTTACCATATTCAAAAATTTTTCTCAACGATTTATGTGGCGAAAACGGTACATAAATTTTATCGACAGCCGTTCTTGTTTGATTTATCGAGATGTTCTTTTCTTATATACGTGGTTTATATCTCTTTTTTCGGTTTCTGTTCTTCGGCGCTCTTTTTCGCTTCCTTTAACGAAATCTGCCCTTCACCGTCGCCGAACTCTACGTCCACTACGATATGACTGGCACTTTTTTTGGAAAGCACAACGAGCGTCTCGACGTGGCGGGTTTGGGGAAACATGTCGAAAGGTTTGACGTATTCTATCTTATATTTCGAGAATTCGCCGTTTTCAGGAGCCTTTTTAAGCTCGCCGTCCTCCCGAACCAAAGTTTCCGAAAGCAAGCCGAGGTCTCTCGAAAGGGTTTGCGGCGAACATGAAATATACACTATCCTTTCGGGCAAGGAGGTTTTTATCGCCGAAATAAGCTTTTCGTCCACGCCTTGGCGCGGCGGATCGAGAATAAGCGTGAATTTCGTTCCACCGAGCCTTTCCCTTTCCATAACCACGGGGAGCGCGACTTCGCACGGAGCGCAGATATTTTCCATTTTTTCGTCGAGTCCGTTAAGCTTTTTAAGCTCGTCCGCACAGTCGACCGCTTCTTTGACGATTTCTATGCCGACCGCTTTTTTGGCGCGCGTTGCGAAAATAGCCGTCAGAAGCCCCGCGCCGCTGTATGCGTCTATAACGACGGTATCGGGATCGGGGTCGGCGGCTTTAACGGCTTCGCGATAAATATTTCTGCGGACAAGATCGTTCACCTGCATGAACGATTCGGGACCTATCTCGAATTTAACGCCCATATCTGACGAAACGACTTTTTTTCTGCCGTAAACGCACTTAAACTCTTTCCCGAAAATAACGTTCGTGTCGTCCTTATTGATATTTACGAAAAGACTGAATTCGCCGAATTCGGTTGAAAGCAGATCAACAAGCCTGTTTACCTGCGGCAGTTCGTTGCCGTTTATAACGACGGTTATTATGAGTTTTCCGTCCACGTCGCGCACGACGACGTGTTTTAAAAGCCCGCATTTACTCTCTTCGCTGTATGCCGTAACGTCAAAAACGTCTATGTATTTTCTGATTATTTTAATGATTTTCCCGCACCACCACGGCTGAATGGGACAATCGTTTATCTGCACTATTCTGTGGCTGTTCTGAGCAAAAAAGCCGATCGCAATGCCGTTTTTTTCCGTCCTTATAGGGAGCTGAAGCTTGTTCCGATAGCCGTATTCGAGTTCGCTCGGCACCGTCGGCATAACTTTTTCGTCTAAAAACGCGATTTTCGAAAGACAATCTTTGACGATTTTCCTTTTGAGAATAAGCTGATGCTTATATTTTAAATGCTGAAGCTGACACCCGCCGCATTTCTCGTATACGGGGCATTTCGGGCGAACCCTCTCCTCGGACGGAACGTAAAGTTCGACAAGCTTCGCAAAGCAAATATTCTTTTTTACCTTTAAAACTTTATATTTGATTTTTTCCTCGGGAAGGGCGTAAGGCACGAAAACCGTATAGTCCCCGTTTTTTAAAATTCCCTCGCCGTTAGACCCGGTTTTCTCGACAATGCCGATGTATTCCTCGTTTTTCTCCATTTTTAATCGTATCCCTTAAATAAATTGCGCCAAACAGCCTCATAGCCGCGCTTTATAATTTCATCCTCGAAACCTGAATATCGACAAGGCGTTGAAATCTCACCATAAGGAAATCGTACAGAATAAATCCGACCGCCCCGCCGCCTGCCAGTATCAGATAAATGTATTTTTTCACCCATTCCTTCTGAAGAAAACTCGCGTCGAAGAGAAAATCGGTGAAAAGATTGTAAATAAGAATCAGCACGCCCACAAACCACACGGTTTTGATGAGCGTAGCTAAAACAACGTTCAGTTTTTTCTCACGGAAAAAATAATTAACCGTGGGGTGAAGCCCGAAAAAGAGGGCGTAAATTATCACTATTTCCCATCGGGACGTAGTTGCCCCGACAAGCAGACACGAAAGGCAAAGCGTTGCGGCGTAAGTCATAAGCCCCGCTTTCGCGCTTTTTTTCGCAAGCGGAAGCATCACGCAAAGGCTCGCCATGAATATGCCCGAATAATCGAGAGCGGGTATGGTTGCGCCGAGAACAAGGAAAATAAGCGAAAACGCCGTCGCAATTGCGGACAGCGCGATAAGCTTTGAGTTTTTCATTTTAACGGCAACTGTTGCAACAGCAGTTAAGGGCTATGTTGCAGAGAGCCATCTGACAGCACCAGTCGACGCAGCTGTCTCCGCCCATCTGCGGCGCGCCGTCGTCGTATCTTCCGCCGCCGTTGTTAGCGCCGCCGTTTCCCGTATAACTCGAAAAGTTTTTATTGGAATCGTTCTTGATTTTTTCGAGAAGTTTATCGTAAGCGGTTTTGTATTTCTGCTCGGAAGGATTCATCTGCATGGCGATTTCGAGCTGTTTTTTGCTCTCGTTCGTCCAGTTCTTCTTATAGTATACAACCGATTGCAAGTAATGCCATTCCGCATTTCTCTCGTTGAAACCGTCGAGTTCGTTCTGCGCGCCCGCAAGGTCTCCGCTTCTTATTTTATCCTCAACGGACTTGAACGCGTTATTCTGCGTCCCCGCGGAAGCGTTTGACGCCTCTCTTCTCTGCGCTACTATATCGCGATAAGCGTTATCAAGCTCGGTGAGTTTTTTTGCAGCGGTGTTTCCCGCCTCGCCTTCCAGGAATCTATCTTCGGCATATTTGGAACGCAATCTTCCGTAAGCCGCGTCAAGTTCTTCGTCCGTACAGCCTTCGTCGAGACCGAATAAATCGTATAAATTATTTGCCATTTTTCTTTTTTTCGTCCTTTTTAATCTTTTTGTCTTCTTTTTTAAACGTTTTAAGCGTAACCGCGGGTATGCCGCGGAGAATAATGTTCTGTATAAGCGCGGAATCGAATTTGAACACGCATTCGTTATAAGCTTCTTTCATTCCCGCAAAAACGGTGGAAAACGCAAAAGAAATATCGCTTCCGTACTTTTTGAGGAGTGTTTTGAAATCGGGCTGTCTGCCGTAAGCGTAATATAACGGATTGTAATTTTTTTCCTTTATATCCTTTTCGTAATCGTCGAGCGCGTCGATGAGATAAATCCACTTCCCGAGAAAATAAAGGAGCTGCCTGACGCCTTTATACTCCTTCCCCGATAAGGCTATGTTGCCGAGTTCCACCATCATCTGCGCAAACGGCTCTGCGATTTGGTCTACGCTCGCGCACTCCTTTTTTTCAAGCTCGCGAAGCTCCGCATACCTTTCGGTGATTACGCGGTTTATCTCGGGATAAAGCCTTTTTACCTTTCTGTTGCCCTTTGCAACGATGAGCTTTTTGAGTTTTCCGCCGTTGCCGTCGGTTATGTCGTCCTCGATTTTATAATACGCCAAAGCGACGTTTATATACGCGCATAAATCCGTTATTTCGTCTCCGCTCGCAATAGGTCTCGGCATAAAAGGATGAACGACGCACCTTTTGCGCTCTATTTTAACATCCTTGCCCGCGACGTTGTGCAGAAGCGCAGACATGAACGCGATATCGTATGTAAGCGACAATCTTGCCCTTTGTCCGCAATTTTTCCCGATTGCCTTGCATACCGAGCAATAAAGCGACTTATACAACGTATCGTCCTTTATATATAGGTAAGGGGTGTCGGGCTTTACGTAACCGAACATTTTCTCTCTCCGTTTTCTGATTGTATATTACATTATTGTAATGTAAATATTATATTAAACCATGAACTTTGTCAATAAAAAATTCCGAAATGCCGTCATTACACAATTCTTTCATTTTGAAACTTCTTAGTGTTATATTTTCTCGATTATGACGGTTTTATCTGCGATAGTCCTTGCGGCGGGGCGGTGCGAAATGATGAGGCAGGTTAAATCTTCGCGCTTTTTTATGTTTGCGAGCATGTTCTTTTCCGTCTCTTCGTCGAGAGCCGAAGTAGCCTCGTCCAGCAATAAAACGGGTCTGCCGCTCGCAATCGCCCTCGCAACCGAAAGCCTTTGAAGTTGCCCCTCCGAAAGCCCCGCTCCGCGTTCGCCGAGCATTGTATCAAGCCCTTCGGGAAGATCGAAAACAAAATCCGCGCAGGCTGTTTTCAAAGCCGAAACAAGAGTTTTTTCAAGTTTTTCCCCCTCTTCGTCCGAAAAAAACGCGAGGTTTTGCCTGATTGTTCCTGAAAGGAGGAAATTGCCTTGCGGAACGTATGCGAAAAGATTTCTCGTATTTTCGTCCGCTTTTATCCTTCCGTTTGAATTTTCTATATTTATTTCACCGTTTTGGGGCTTATAAATACCTAAAAGCAACTTGAAAAACGTACTCTTCCCCGCGCCGGACGCGCCTTCGAAAACAATTGTTTCGCCGCGGGTTATTTCAAGAGACAGGTCGCGGATAACGCACTCGCTGTCATACGAAAAGCAAAGGTCTTTCGCGATTATTTTTTCAAATGTCCGACAAGTTCCGCCGCAAATGTTTTCCTGCCCGATCTCGTCGATTTCGCAAAGCCTTTCCGCGCTTGCGAGCCGCGAATAATACACGGGCATGACAGCCGAAAAGGATGTGAACGGACGTTGAAGCTGTTCCATCAAAAGCACGACGGAAAGCACCGCGCCGTAATCGGCGGAAGCCCCGAAAGCCTTCACCGCGCACCAGACTATCGCAAACAGCATCCCCGAATTGGAAATGAGCGAATACACAAGCCCGACCCCCGAATTGAAACGCGCCCTTTGAAGCCTTTTGCCCGAATAAGTGCGGAGAATTTCCTTAGAAGATCCGAGCGTTTTATCCTCTGCTCCGTATGCTTTTATCGTAACTTCCGCCGCAACGCTTTCCTGCATGAACGAACGGTCTTCGGCGTCCTTCGCCATTATTTCTTTCTGATATTTCTTGAGTTTGTTTCTGCAAACGGCGGTTACGGCTACGATTATCATTCCGCCCGCTATCAAAATGAGCGAAAAGAGCCAATCTATCACGAACAATACGGCGAGCGAACCGATAAGCTGCGTTGCCATACCGAACGCCGCGGGCATGATGCCGACCGTATCGGAAGCTACTTCCGCGGAATCCTGCGTGATGCGCGAAATAAGTTCGCCGCTGTGATAATTTTTTATGACGGCGTAATCGGCTTTAAGAACTCTTTCGAAAAGTCTGCTCCTCAGCCCCTTGTAAATTTCGGTGCGGGTTTTTTCGGTGTAATATCTTAAAAAAGCCTGCAAAACGATTTTTAAAACGACAAGCCCGAACAAAACCGCCGCAAAAAAAATCGTCTCCCCGTTTTCGCCTTTCGCCGCGTGGTTGACAAGGTACTTCGTAAGGTATGCGAACGCAACCGAAAGCCCCGTTGCGACAACCGAAGCTATCGACAGCGCGACAACCGAAGCCCTGTATGGTTTTACGGCTTTTTGAAGCCAGATTTTACCGTTATTTCCGCTCATGCGTTTTTCCCTTTGACTATCCGCCTTAAAACGGCTTTTATTTTTCTCCCGAAAAGAACGAAAAATCTTCTCGGCTTGTAAAATTTCAGTCTGCGTTTAACGTATTTCAGATACCTTGGACTGTTTAAATCGATTTGCTTTTCGCCCTTGAAATAACTTTCGAGAACGCCTATAACTTTTTCCTCGGGAACATGCTCGTCGGCATAACAATTGTCGCCGCGGATGACGTACCCTTTCCCGACGACCTTTAAAACCCTGTGAAGCACATACGCGCCGTCGTCCCGTTTATAAAGCGCAACGTCGTAAGGTTTAAGCCGCTCCGTCTTTTTTGCGATAACAACGACGTCCTTCCCGCTTTTTATCATCGGCAACATACTCACGCCGCGGGTAAGCCCCACGTATTTCCCTTCGCTTTCAAGCACCTCTTCGATGCTCATCGTTTTATTCTCTTCCATATCGGTTTTCCCCTGCGTTTACGTCGGCTCGCCCTTCGTGAGAGCCGCAAACGACTTTTCGAACGCCTCGTCGGAAATGTCGCATTTAAGAAGATACGAAGGCACGGTTTTTACAAGCTCGTCGCATAGTTCCAGGGTTTTCCCCACGGCTTCGGGGTCGTCGGGAAGGAGAATCTGAACGAAAAGCCTTTCGGCGGCTTGCCCGGGGGAAAGCCTTGCTATCTCGTTTTTCTTAGCCTGCTCTAAAAAACATAAACCTTTAAGCGGAGCTTTGCCGTTATAGCCGAGCCGCTCTTTACCCTGCCACGGGGTTCCGTAAACGGTAAATTCGCCGCCCGCATAGCCTATTATCGGCTTGTCTCCGTTCAATATTTTCGCAGACGGAAGATTTTTGAGCCATATGCCCGTATGCGTTGATTTTCCCGTTCCGCTTCTGCCTAAAAAAGCATACGCCGCGCCGCCATATTCGACGACGGCGGAATGAAGCAAAAATCTGTTTCTTACGGGCATCTGATTGCATATTTCCCTGTAAAGGCAGATGTTTTCGATATACCCGTCCGGGAAATTCGGGGACAATGCTTTTTCTTTTGCGATTTCTTCAGCGCCCGCCGTCACTTCTATGTCGGACGAATCCTGATTTTCCGAAAGGTAATCGGCGCAAAGTTTATCCGTAAAAGAATACTTGTTGTTAATTTTTACTTTTAAGTCGGCAATATTATAAATCATAACGCTATTATAACATATATTCGTCAAAAAAACAAGAAAAAGGGCTTTGCGCGATTGACTTTTTCTTTCGTAAAGCATAAAATAACGGATATGAAAGGCTTGATAATAACAAACGCGTATGCGAAAAGCGAAGAATATTACAATCAACCCGAGAGACTAAGGGAAGAATTACTTAAAAACGGCGTTTTTACCGATATTTTACCGCTCGATACCTCTATGTGCGGAATTTCGGCGAGCGGGGAATCGATTTTCAACCTCAAAAATTACGATTTCTGCGTTTTTTACGATAAAGACCCGTATGCGATTCAACTGATCGAAAAAAGCGGGTTAAGATGTTTCAACACTTACGAGGCGATGTCCGCTTGCGACGATAAAATGCTTACGGCGATAAAACTCGCCAACTTCGGCATACCCATGCCCGAAACATATTTTTCGCCCCTTTGCTACGTCTCGTCGGCTTCCGTTTCCGCGGAAGATATTTCGTTTTTATCGGATCGGCTCGGCTATCCGATGATAGTTAAAGAATGTTACGGCTCGCTCGGCAAGGGCGTTCATCTTATCCGAAACGAAAACGAGCTTAAAGAAATTGCCGAAAAACTGAAATTTATGCCCCACCTTTATCAGAAATACATTTCCGAAAGCTTCGGAACGGATATAAGAGCGATCGTTGTCGGCGGAAAGTTCGCGGGGGCGATGAAACGTATTTCGGGCGGAGATTTCCGTTCAAACATAGCCTCGGGCGGTCACGGCGAAATTTACCCGGCGGATAATTCCTTAATAACTCTTTCCGAAAAAATCGCGCGCGTTCTTAAGCTCGATTACTGCGGAATCGATTTTCTTCTCGCAAGCGGCGGCTACGTTCTTTGCGAAGTGAATTCGAACGCCTTTTTCAAAGAATTCGAAAAAGTTACGAAAATAAACGTTGCCGAACTTTACGCAAAGCATATTGTTTCTTC
>JAJWOJ010000085.1 GCA_021635425.1 Clostridiales bacterium
CCATAAAGTTTATTTATAGCAAAAATATGACGCGCGTCACGAATCAAATTTGTAATAATTTGAGCGAATTTTTTCGAAAAGATATAGGGTTTCGGGATAGGAAAATTAAACAAAGTTAGTCGTTTATGGCGGTCAAGAATATCCTGCCCCCGCCAAAACGCCGATATTTCCACGCTTTATACCGATTCGCCTTCTCCCGTACCGCCATGTACGGACAAAGTATTAGTCTGAAAACACGCCGCAAGACCGAGGTTTATATTATTCTTGGTCGGCATCGTGTGAAAAATGCAGATAAACGCGGGTCATAAACAAATCTGTATGTATATTTAGTCGGCAGGGATATTTATATAATAAGGAGATAACCGTAAAGATGACAAAAAGGAAGTATTATTTTTTTACATTGTTTTTTATTTTGGTCTTGTCCGTCACCATGGGGATAACTATGCTTATTCCCGAAAAAGCGAGTGCAGTTGCAATTGAAACAGAAAACAAAACGCTTTCAGGAACGTTGAAAAAAATTGAACAATTATATTCTTTTGAAGATGAAAGCGAGCTTAACGGCGTCGAAATCATATCGAACGCAGCGAGAAAAGAAATCGTTAAAAAAATTGCCAACACGCCGGGGAAAAGCAGTGAAGGCAAGAAGTGCCTGCAATTATTCAGATCGCTTGTTCCGTGTACGGAAACAATGAAAATAAAGCTCGGTTTCGGCAAGAAAGATTTAACCGATATGCCTGTTTTTTCGTTTGCGGTAAATTCCTATGGCGGACAACCCGAAGCAACGCTTTACTATGTAAAATCAACTGCGATAAGCGGCTCAGGCGAAGAGTATTCAAAAACATATGGCTATGTATCTGACACATGGAATGCAGTATCGTTCGATTTAAGCGAATGCCCGTTTGTGAGCGACGTTTGTGCCGTTACGTTGGAGTTTTTCACTAATTCGACTTCTTCTTTATCCTGGGAAGGCGGTTTTCAGATAGATAACGTATTTTTAGGGCAGATGATAGATTTTCGTTTCATGAAAGACGGAAACACGCAAGGTTTTACGGCGGAAGGCGCGGATTTGACCGTAGAAAACGATATGATGACGGCAACGGCTACTTCTTCTACGGTAAAGCTCGATTCTCCCGTTTTAAAATATACGGCGGTTTTGTCTACGTTGTATGCCTCTTCGGCGGAAATAAAAAATGCGATTTACACCGTTATAGAAAACAATTCTTCCGCGACGGAAATGCAGATTCGTTATAAAACAAGCGCCGAAGCCGCTTACACGGACGCCAACTCGAAAACTATCGCCATAGATAAAAACGCTAAAAAATTATACGTCATAAATTTTTCGGATAAATCGTCCTGGAACGGCGACGTGTGCGGATTCGAATATGTTTTCAAAGGCGTTAAAGCGGGCGAAACCATATCGATAGACAGCATATATTTTCATGAAGACGAGGTTATTTATCCGTATGCGGAAAACGGCAAAGTAGAAAGCGTTGTCGCACACACAGGACTTAAAACCATGAGCGTTAAGGGTAGTTTTTCGTCCCGATACAGAAAAAATTTCCCGAACGCAAAAATAGCGTTGTTTGCCGACTATTGCAGTTCTCCGATGCAGAGAACATTAAACGGCACGCCTATTGCGACGATAAAAATGTCAGACCTTAGCGCATTTAACGGAACATGTGATTTTGATTTTGAAAATATAAGTTTCATAAAGAGCGGAAACAAGAACTATTTCGACCATTATTTCACGGTTGCGATTATAGATTCGGGCTTTTCCGTTGCTGTGGACAAGCCGCGCTCTATAGACAATATTTTTGATTTCGTCGATAAAAAATATTACTTTGAAAACCCGACGGCGACTATCAAAGTTCGCGATGTCGGCGCAAAAGGCGACGGTTTCACGGACGACACCGCGGCAATACAATATGCGGTTGACGCGATATCCGAAGCCGGCGGAGGAAGAGTTCTTTTAGACGATAACAGAACATATATAGCGACGAATATAAAGCTGAGAGACAACGTAACTTTCGAAATACAGGAAGGCAGCGTTCTTCGTCAGTCGGAAGATTTCAGAGATTATAAATACGACTACGAACTCGGTCACAACTCGACAAATCTTTCTTATATAAACTGGGCGCATTGCAATCTTGTTTCCAATTATCCGATTTTGCAGGCAAACAACGTAAAAAACATTAAAGTTACGGGCAAAGGCAAAATTATTATGAGCGACGCCGACAATTACGGCGACGATTTGATAAATTCGGGCGATCCGTTAGAATATCAATATTCGGTATGTTCGCATCGCCTGCACTCCATGCCGATAGGTTTTTCCGATTGCGAAAACGTCGAAATAAGCAATTTCGAAGTCGCAAAAAGTTCGGGTTATCATTTAACCGTAGTATTCAGTAGTCGCGTGACCGTTTACGGCGTGGAATTAAACAGAGTAAAATGCGTTTCGTCGGACGGGATCAATGTCCGCGGCACGGACGGCGTCGTTATCTGCGGAATGTACCTTAACGGCAACGACGACGGTATAGTTATCTGGTCGGTTTACGAAGACCCCAGGGAACTGTGGTTCTTTAATGAACAAGGAAAAAATCAAGCTCCGAGAAATATAGATATTTACGGATGTTATATCTCTTCGGGCGGAGGTAAAGCTATCGCTCTTCTTCCGTGGGGCAGTAGCGACCCGAATCCCGAAAACGAAGAAATCCGAAATATTACCGTTAAAAATTGCACTTTATCGGGCGGCTATTCCGTAGGCGTATGGCCCGACAACCCGTATAACGGCAAACAGCCTTACGATAACAGCGAACTCGACGATTGGTCGCATATAACCGACCTTACCGTTCTCGATTGCGAATATTTGTCTCCCGTAAACGTATACCCCTTAACGATAACGGGGCTTGTTTCCGATTGCGGACTTGTCGGTGCGGAAGGCTTTATGAACGCCGAATTCGATGAGGGGGTTCTCTACTGGTCTTTAACGGGCAATGCGGAAGTCGTTACCGTAAACGGCGATAAGATAGGCAGAATCAACGGCAAAGGAAGCATTAACGAAGGTTTATACCTTAAAGCGGGCGAATATCTGTTTAAAGCAAATATCAAAGCTCAGGGCGGATACGTGAAGTTTTTCGTCAAAAACGCGTTTGACGGCGGAGAAATTATTTCCAAAGAAATTGCCGAAGGCGACTGGCGTTACGCTTATTTGTTCTGCGTTATAAACGATGACGGCACATACAGAATAGGAATTGAGAGCGAGAACGGCTCGGTTGGCTGTATCGACAGCGTTTCTGTAACGAAAACATTGAATAATGCCGATAATACCCTTGCAAACAGCGAAATTTACAGCACTTTCGAAGAGATGCCGAAAGATCTTGAGGCTAACAGTTCGTCCTGGAAGATTGCAGACGAAAACGGTAATAAAATTCTTACGCAGGACAATGCGTACACCTTGAATAAGGTAAAAACGAATTACGCCGATTATGCTGACGTGAAAGCGACCTTCAGAATGAAATTGCTTGCATTCGCAGGGGCGGACAATATGGCAACGATTACGCTCCGCGGCAGCGATAAAGCGTCATATATTATATATTTCAGTCGGGCGCGCGGGCAAATCGCCATAAGAAAGGATAAAAATGGCGAGCAATTGCTTGCAACGACCTCGTTCGATATAAATCTCGGCGAGTGGTACGATATTTCCGTAAAAAGCGAAACGATCGGGAAAAACGTTAAAATAACGCTTACTATAAACGGCGAAGAAGTTCTTAGCGGTTCGGATTATTCTTCCGTAATCAAAAAAGGGTATTTTGCTATAGGGTGCTATAACGCGTCTGTAAGCATAGACGACTTGTATGTTACGGAAACGATTGCCGACGGATACGTCAAAGAAATATCCGTTGCGGACGAAAACGGAAATCTCGTTGACGGCGCGGATATAACGGTATATTCCAACGGCAAAAAATGCGGAGATTACGTATCCGTAAACGGAAAATTTTCCGTTACGCTCGATGCCGAATCCGACGACGTATATTACACCGCCGTGTGTCTTGGCTATGAAAAAATAAGCAATCCGCAAAAATTAGGAGCAAACAACACGATTGTCCTTACTTCACGCAACAAAATTATAGCGGACGGTTACGATGATTCCGTCTATTGGAATTTCGGAGATAGTTACGAAGTCGCCGAAGGCGAATTAAAACAGACGGACGGCGCGAACAATCTGCAAGAGGCGAGACTTAAAGTAAACGGATTCACCGATTTTATCTGCGAAACCAACTTGATTTACACGGGTGGCAATGCAGGTCCCGGAAACGGCGTTTCCCTTTGGATATATAAGGGAAGCGACAAAATAAGGCTCGAATATCAACCTTATTACGGCTTAGTCGGCTTGCACAAATATAACGTCGGCGACGGCAATGATTTTTACGACAATTATAACGGCGACGCGGTAAAGGGCGTCGGCACGGAATTGAGAATCGTTTACGGAACAAAAAATCATAATTTATTCGTCAAAGTTTATTGCGGCAAAAATCTTATTCTCGACGGAAATTACGATTACGTCTGCAAAGACGATTCCACCGTTCTCGCGTTGTCTTCATACGGACTCACGTTTAAGAGCAGTTATTTTATCTTAAATGCCGAAAACGCGGAATACGAAAGCAATAAATACACGGCTGTATTCCTTGATGAAAACGGAAACGTAATTTCATATCAGAGAGTTTCGTCCGCCGCGGAGATTATTGCGCCCGACGCGGGCAACATCGCGAACTTCGTAAAATGGAATCGCGATATAAGCACGGTCGATAAAACCGCCGTAATCTCGCCTGTAACAAGCGAAAGCTCTTATACGCTTACATTTAAAAATGAGAACGGCGAAGTATTGTCCACTCAGACTATTGTCGGCGGCAAAGGAATAATAAACGTTCCCGCGGTGAAACTCGGAGCGAACGGGAATTTTGTCGGATGGGAAGACGAAAGCGGGAACATGACAGACGTCTACGCCGTCCGTACCGATAAAGTCCTTACGGCTGTTATCAAAAATGTGAAACACAGAATAACGTTTATCGACGGAAACGGAACGAAATACGTAACTTACGCGGAACACGGGAAAGACATCGTCGTTCCCGAAATACCGAGTATTGCTGGATATGTCTTTAAAAAATACAATATTCCGTTTGACAAGGCGTATAACGATATGGTCATTTTGCTTGAATACACGCCGAAAAAAGTTAAAGTTACTTATACGGACGAAAACGGCAGAACAATTTTCGAAACGGAAATAGATTACGGCTCAAACGCAAGCGCAGTCGAAATGCCCGAAAAGGATGGGTATGAGTTCGTAGGGTTCGATAAAACCCTTTCGTGCATAAAATCAGATACCGTATTTACGGCGGTTTATAAACCCGCAAGTTACGATGTTGTATTCTTTGATTTTTACGGGAGTATTATTCAAGTGTCTGAAGTGGAAAGAGGAAAAGGTGCGGTTGCGCCCACGCTTTCCTCGGACGGAATTAACGTGTTCAAGGGTTGGAAACAAGATTTTACAAACATAAGCGGTTATCTGGAAGTTTATCCCGTTACGGAAGACGACGAAAACAGGGTAGAGGTAATATTTGTAAACACGCTGACGGGAGAATCGGAAACAAAAGAACTCAGCAAAACCGACAATACGGTAGAAGATCCCGTTTATGAAGGTTACGTTTTCGATGGTTGGTATTACGATGAGTCGTATACGAGAAGAGTCGATTTCAAAAACGATACGTTGTCGGGCAGGGTTTATGTTTACTCAAAGTGGTCGAAAGCCGTTCAACCCGACAATGAGCCGGATAAAAAACACGGTTGCAGCGGAAGCATCGGCTTAATTTCCATGATTTCGATTTTGCAGATGTTGTTGGCAACGCTTTACATCGTAAAGAAAAAGTGAACCATACAGGCGAAAATCCTGTGTTGATAAAGGAGGTTAATTATGAAAAAGACACTCAAAGTAATTTTAACGCTGCTTACGATAACCGTACTTGCGTTTTGCTTTTGTTCGTGCGAGGATAGCGCAGATACAAACGGCAAAACATACACGATAACCGTAGTAAACGGTACGGGCGGCGGAAGTTACGAGCAGGGAGCAAGCGTAACCGTCACGGCAGAAACTAAAGACGGCAAAACTTTCGCTTCCTGGAACGAAGGCAAAACGGTGGTTTCAACCGAAAATCCGTATACGTTCAAAGCGGAAAAGGATATCACGCTTACCGCTGTTTATTCCGAAGAAAAGTGTACGGTAACCGTTGAAAACGGCACCGGGTCGGGAGAATTTGTAAAAGGCGCAACGGCAACCGTCTCTGCAAACGATGTGCAGGGCAAGCGTTTTAGCTGTTGGAAAGTGAACGGCGAAGTCGTCTCGACGGATAAAGAATATTCGTTTAAAGTCGATTCCGATATTACCCTGGTTGCAGAATACGTAAACGTATATACGGTAACCGTAACAGGCGGCACGGGAAGCGGCGAATATGCCGAAGGAACGGAAGTAACCGTTATTGCCGATGCGGTTGAGGGAAAACGTTTTGTTTGTTGGAAGAACGGAGTTATTACTCTCGGAGAGGAAGCGACGTACACTTTCAAAGTAACCAAAGACATAACCGTTACGGCAGAATACGTAAACGTATATACGGTAACCGTAACGGGCGGAACGGGTAGCGGAGAGTACGCCGAAGGAGCGGAAGTTACCATTACGGCAGCCGTCGAAACGGGCAAATTGTTTGTAAAGTGGATTGACGGAACGGGTGCAACGATTTCGGAAAGTGCGACGTATAAATTTACGGTAACTGCAAACGTTGAATACGCCGCTGTATTTGAGAACATCGAAAACTTTGAACTTGCGATAGACAAAAACGAACTTTTTGAAAAAGGTTCGAGCGAGTTCGATTACGAGGATAACGGCGATTTCCGTATTTCGAACGCGAATTTGCTTACGGCAAACGTTCTCGGCGAATATGATGATGTTGAAGTGAGTTTTGTGTTGTATGGCGCAGATAACTGGGGCAATCCGAGCGGCAATTTCAGAGTTTATGTAGGCGACTATTGTTTTTATTACAGAGTATCCTATAAATGGTTTATTCTTCTCGGCACGGGTGAAGACGAAAACAACAACGACGTTTCCGCGACTATGGAATATACGGGCAAAATTAAATTCAGAATGGCTTATTCGGACGGAATAATTTCGCTTTATTATGCGAAATGCGCTGACGGCGTGTTCGGGGAAGAAACTTTGCTTCGTTCCGTAACGTATACGGAAAAGAATGTAAAGGTTAAAATCAGTTCTTACGCAAGTTGCGTAAAAATATCCGATTTCATGGTTAAATACGCAAAACCCGAATCGGAAGTGAAAAAATACAACGTAACCGTAGAAGGCGGCGCGGGTAGCGGTTTATATAAAGAAACAACAAAGGTGACCGTAGCCGCAACGGGCGATTCGGATAAGGTTTTTGTTAAGTGGGTAGATGAAGACGGCAATTTTGTTTCCGCCGATGAGGAATACACTTTTATACCGTTTGCCGACGTCACATTAACTGCTGTTTACGACAATCTTATCGAACTTACAAGAAAGTATAATGACCTCGATGATTTATGCACGACGGACGCGCATATAAAAGTCGAGGATGGCGCATACGTCATCAATTCGGACGTACTTACGCAGATAACTCTTCCCGAAACTTACGATAATTTCGAAATGACATTCGATATGTTCGGCATGAATAACTATGGCGATCCGAGCGGTAATTTCAGAATCTATATCGGCGAAACGTACAGCTTTTACTTCAGAGCGCCCTATCATTTCTTAGGTTTGCTCGGCAG
>JAJWOJ010000535.1 GCA_021635425.1 Clostridiales bacterium
CTATAGGTCGATTAACAACATCTTTTCGTTGCCATAGGCGCGATTGATACCGTTATTTTTTATTATGCTTGCGTTTGCTCTACAGGTTGAGCAATAAACCCGCCGAGATGATTGTCTACGTAGTCCGAAAGCCACATACAGCCGAATATCGGTCTTGCTTTTATTCTCCATACCGCAAGTTTGCCCATATCCAATTCCGCATTTCCGAAAGGGAAATACAGGTTAGTGAGCCCGCGGTTTTCAAACCGATAGCACTCGTCAAGTTCCGTGCCGTTTTTCAGAATCTGCTCGCTTTTCAACAGTTGATTTACACCGTCCACCCAGTCTTTCGCGTCGCCGCCACAGCCCTGAAACACGATTCCTTCTTCGCCGCCTTTTTGCCGCAATTCTTCCGCTTTTATATCTGTTACACTCATTGCTTTAACTCCATGCCGATACCTGCGCTGTAGCCTTCTGCCCATACTCTGTCCGAAAACTCGCTTTGTTCTTTTTCGCTTTCGGGATAATATTCCGATTGAAGTTTTCCGTTTTTATACTCATACCTGCCTTCTCCGCTCCCGGAAAACTCCACCGCCCACTCGACTTCTATCGTAACGCCCGGGTATTTTTCGGATAATTTCTGTATAAGTTCCTTTGGGCTGCCCCACGCCGTTTCAAAAGAGATTTTATTATCTTCGATAAGTCCGCAACCGCCGTCGTAGCCGTAGGCGTTCCACTTCGTTCCCCAATGCTTGTTTGTCCATTCATACCACGTCGGCGCGCCATATTTCAATTCGTTACGATACGCTTGTCGTCCTAATTTCCATTCTTCACTATCAATACCTTTTCTCTGCCTCAAAAATATTTTCTCTTTGTCTTCCGGAATATTTAATAGTTCATCTTTAGTTCGATTTTGAAACGCGGTATAGACCGATACAAACTCCTTGTAATATTTTAATCCCCTATCCGTAAGCGTTCCACTATCAATTTCAAGGTCTTTCGGCATAGGGTCAATTTTGTTAAAATCAATGCTTCCATATCCTATTTCATCGTCTTTAATTTCCTCCAGTATTTCTTTTACTCTGTCTTTGTCTCCTTTAATCGTCACAATATTTATAATGTGATTAGGCATCGTTTTCGCTCCTTTCTTCGATTTCGCATGCAAAAGGCGGGTATGCAATTTACATAACCCGCCGTTTCACTTTTATTATTTTCAACCTTTTACATCGTCAACACGGGCGAATTATCCTCGCCCTGCGCGTTTTCTTCTTCCGCAAGTTCCTGC
>JAJWOJ010000536.1 GCA_021635425.1 Clostridiales bacterium
ATTACAAACTTTATGATTTGATTTTTATTTACTTAAAAAGTCCATTCCTTTAAAAATTATGTCGTTTATAAGTTCGTCTTTAATTCCGTAATAAATTATCTTTCCTTCACGCCTTACGCTTACCGCGCCTATAGAACGCATAAGCCTTAACTGATGGCTGAGCGTAGTTTGATTTAAACCTATCGTCGCGGCTAAATCCGTTACGCACATTTCGGATATCGATAGCGCGCATAAGATTTTCATTCTCGTTTTATCCGAAAATAAGGCGAAAAACCCAACTAAATCTTCCAAAACTTCTCCGCTCGGCAAATAATCGCCTACCATATCGAACGTCTTTTTATCGATCATTAACGTTGCAACAGCCATGCCTATTCTCCTTTGTCGTCGAAAATCGGATTTAAATTCCCGATTTTCGGCGGCAGCCGCAACGAGTAAATCTTAATCGTCGCAACCTCATATATTTGTATTTATTATACTATCATATGTACATTCATGTCAATAAAACATAAAATCGAAAAATGTCGCATAAAGTATTATAAAAGAGAATTTTGTTTTTTTTGGAGGTAATATGAATTCCAACATAGTTCTTTTAGGTCTTCTGTATCTTTTATATTCCGAGGGTTATATAAATCTCACTCAGGTTTTGCTTCTGCTCGCGCTTTCAGCATCCACGGTATGTTCCTGTCAGAACGCAAACACAACCAACGGCTCATTCAATACGATAAATTCCACAACGTAATTAGTAACAATAATAATATTCCACACTTGTTTCAAGTCTGAGGAAGCCCCTCTTTGCCGTTTTGAGCGATTTTATTAAATAATAAGTCGCGGCGACGGCATTTCCCCCAATTTAACAATATACTTATAATATGTAGAACAAGGACGGTCTCAATCGTCCTTGTTCTACATTACTCCGCCGAGTGGGAACACTTTCATTTGTTTTAATTCTGCCGAGTTAAAAAATAAGAAAGTTCGCGCCCTAAACAAAACACCGGATAAGTAAAAAATGGTTGCATGTGGGAGAGATGTCGCCAGCCAAAAGCAATAGTTTTCATCAAAATAAAAGGCGACAAAGAGGGGCAAACGACCACTCAAAATAAGAGCGGATTAAACATAAAAAAAATAGGCTATAGGTCGATTATCTCATATTTTGAAACTTATTTTAAATCTTTTAGCGCCCCTCATTCGGCACTGCGTGCCACCTTCCCCCGAGTTAGGTTTTTACTTATATATACTCCGTCGGGTGTGAAGGCT
>JAJWOJ010000086.1 GCA_021635425.1 Clostridiales bacterium
CATCTTTGATATCGTAAAAACTTTCACAATACCAAAAAATTATTTTAACATAACCGTTACAATTACATATCTTTTACCGTATATACTTTGTTTAAACTCTCCGTTTTCTCCTTTGAACAATATCTTTAAGTACCTGATTTCAAGATATCGATATATCCCGAATACTCAAAAACTCTGTCGCGTGCCTTTGCGGTTATTTCTTTTAATATACCGACTTCAACCATCTTTTTGACAGCACCGGACACGCCGTTATATGACAAACCGAGCGCGGTTGCGGCTTTGCCGATAGAGATAATCGGGTGTTCCTTGATATAATCGAAAACCTTTGAAACCGTTTCAGTTTTCTTGACAAGTTTTCCATTGTCCGACTTGATAAGCGAATTTATGCCCTCGATTGTCTTGATGCCGTCGTCGCAAGTTTCTATAATTCCGCGCAAGAAGAATTTTATCCACTGTTCGTAATTACCTTTAACGCGAACTTCACTTAACCTGTCGTAATATTCGATACGATTTGTTTTCAGATAAAGCGACAAATACAATACAGGGCGACGAAGTATTCCGTCGGCAAGCAACATCAACGTGATAAGCATTCTCCCGACGCGACCGTTGCCGTCCAGAAACGGGTGAACGGTTTCAAATTGATAATGCACGAGCGCCGTTTTCAGCAAAATATCCATATCGTAATCATTTATAAACTTTTCGAGGTCGCTCATGGCAATTTGCATATCTTCCACCGTCGGCGGAACATATCTTGCAGTTTGCAGATTACTGTTTGACGAACCTATCCAGTTCTGACTGCGGCGGAATTCCCCGGGATTTTTCTCTTGTCCGCGAACGCCTTGCATCAGCACCTTGTGAGTGTCACATAAAAGCCTGTTGCACACGGGCAATTCTTTCATTCTCCCGATAGCGAAGTTAAGCGCATTTACATAATTAACTACATCGTTTACTTCGAGATTTACCGCCACGTCAACGTTGGGATTCAACACGTCTTCCAGAGTTGCCTGCGTTCCTTCAATCTGACTGCTAAGAAGTGCCTCTTTACGAACGTATGCGCTCAAAAACAAATTCATATCGGGAATAAGTTCCGACGTCATATCCAACCTGCCGAGAAAGTTATGCGCCTTAGAAAGCAATGCGACCATTTCCGAATCCATTTCGATTTCGGGAAACGGCGGCAACGGATTAGGTTTATACGCCTTATACGCGGCAACACCGCTAAGCGCGGTAATATACTGTCCTGCCCTGTTCATACATCACTCCTTGAAATTACTCTGTTATTATTATAGACGTTATTTCGCAAAATGCCAATATTGCGAAATAGTGACTTGTAAATATTTTCCGAATTAAGCTCCTCCATGCAAAAAGACAGACTGTCATTTTGCAAATATTTAGATATAATGGAGATAAAGGTATAATGGAGATAAAGGGATTTTGACGTTTCCCGCTTGCGGGAACCCTCGTCAAGATTCGCTGTCGCGAATGCGAACGACGGCACTTTTAGTCTTTCCGAAATCTGAATCCCTACCGTGCCGCGTACTCGCCGTTTAAGCTCCACCACGCAAAAAGACAGGCGAAAGCCTGTCTTTTTGCGTGGTGGAGATAAAGGGACTCGAACCCTCGGCCTATGCGTTGCGAACGCATCGCTCTACCAACTGAGCCATATCCCCGTTCGTTTCTTTGTCGCTTCAGATCGCTTAATTGCGTTCTGCAACTTTACAGTTGATTTGTGCTTCATAATCGCAATTATTACGTCCGTCGGCTTCAACGTTATTTATTTTACTACATAAAAAAAATTTTGTAAAGGTTTTTGAAGCATTTTCTTGTTATTTTTTTTAAAATATGTTAGAATGTTCCGGGAGACGAATTTAATTTCGGTTTTTTCGGGTTAAAGGGGTTAGAAACCGTATCCGCCGAAAGCCGGACGATTATACAAATAGCGCGCTGTACGCATGCTAAGCAAAATCGGCAACAATAAAATTTGTCTTTCATATTTTATATAAAGGAGGTCGTTTTATGAGTGAAGAATTAGAAAACCAGAACCATACGGCAGAAGAAATACCTGAAAAGCGCGACTACGAAGAAGAACTCTTGCAGTTGTTGCAAAGCAACGAACCTCCGCAACAATTAAGAAAAGATATAAGCGCGTATCACGAAAACGATATCGCGGCGGTTATTCCGAAACTGACGAAAGACGAACGACTTAAACTCTACAAAGTTTTAGGAGTGGACGCCGTTTCGGAAATTTTCGCATACCTCGACGACGTTGAAGAATACATCGAAGAACTTGACAGCGAAAAAGCCGCGGACATTATCGAAAGCATGGACGCGGACGACGCTATAGACGTTCTCGACGAACTCGAAGACGATAAGAAAGAAGAGATTATCGGGCTTATGCAAAAAGACGCCGCGAGAGACATTCAGCTTATCGACTCGTACGACGAGGATCAGATCGGTAGCCGAATGACGACCAACTTCGTCGCGTTCAATAAGAATTTCAGCGTTAAGCAGGCTATGCGCACCGTCATAAAAGAAGCGGGAGAAAACGACAACATCTCCACGCTTTACGCGTTGAACGATGACGGAACCTTTTACGGCGCTGTCGATTTAAGCGATTTGATCCGCGCCCGCGAAGGAACGCCTTTGGAGCCGATAATAACCACGTCTTATCCTTACGTCTATGCGAAAGAAACCATCGAGGAATGTATCGAACAGTTAAAGGACTATTCGGAAGATTCTATCCCCGTTCTGAATGCCGACAACAAGCTTATCGGCGTAATCACGTCGTCGGACATCGTTGAAGTCGTTGACGAAGAAGCGGGCGACGACTACGCAAAACTCGCAGGTTTAACCGAAGCCGAAGACGTTAACGAGCCTCTTTTTAAAAGTATAAAGAAAAGGCTCCCGTGGCTTCTGATTCTTTTAGGTTTAGGGCTTGTGGTTTCGAGCATAATAAGTCAGTTTCAGACGGCGGTTACCGCGGCAAGCCTCGTAATTCTCTACTCCTTTCAGAGCCTTATTCTCGATATGAGCGGAAATACGGGTACGCAATCGTTGGCGGTTACGATAAGAGTTTTGAACGAAGAAGCCATTTCCGGTAAAGAAAAACTCAAATTTATCCTCAAAGAAATGCGCATAGGATTGATGAACGGTTTAATTATCGGCACGTTGGCTTTCGTTGCGGTAGGGCTTTATCTCGCATTTGTTCCCGGCGCGCTTGCTGCCGGCACGCCGAAATATTACGGATTTGAAATTTCCGCATGTATAGGAATTTCTCTCGTTGCGGGAATGCTTATGGCAAGCCTTGACGGAACGCTTGTTCCTATATTCTTCAAGAAAATAGGAATCGATCCCGCCGTTGCTTCGGGGCCGCTCATCACGACGCTTAACGACCTTATAGCCGTTTGCGTTTATTACGGAGTTTCCCTTCTTTTGTTCGTGCAAATAGGACTTTTCCATTAAATCGTTTTATATTTTTAACGCCGTTCCGAGCCAAAGCTCGGAACGGCGTTTTCCGTATCAGATATTGTATTGTAGCCAATTAAAACCGATTTATTCGGCGGCAAACTGAGAATTATACAAGCCCGCGTAAAATCCGTTTTGAGAAAGAAGCTCGTCGTGAGTGCCTTGCTCGATGATGTTTCCGTCTTTCATTACAAGGATAAGATCGGCATTTCTTATCGTAGAAAGCCTGTGAGCGATAACGAAACTCGTTCTGCCTTGCGTAAGTCTGTCCATTGCTTCCTGTATCACTTCTTCCGTTCTCGTATCGACGTTACTCGTCGCTTCGTCGAGGATAAGAAGAGGCGCTTTTTCCGCCATGGCTCTCGCGATAGTTATAAGCTGCTTCTGCCCGCCCGAAACGCTGCCTTCTCCGTCCATATAAGTGTCGAGACCTTCGGGAAGGGTATTGACGAAATGTTCAAGCCCCGCTTCGCGGCAAATCTTCATAAGTTCGTCGTCCGACACGCCCGTTTTCGAAAACAGAATATTTTCTCTGAGCGTTCCCGCAAACATCCACGTATCCTGCAAAACCATTCCGAATATATCGTGCAGTTCGGCGCGGGAAATATCCTTTATCGAAACCCCGTCTATCAGGATGTCTCCGCCGTTCAGCTCGTAAAACCGCATGAGCAGATTGACCATTGTAGTTTTGCCCGCCCCCGTAGGGCCGACTATCGCGACTTTCATGCCGGACTTAACCTTCGCCGAGAAATCGGGAATAATAATCTTATCCTCATCGTAACCGAAGTGAACGTGATCGAATTCCACTTCGCCGCGGATTGTCGCGTTTTTGCCCGTGAGAAGTTTTCTCGGATTATTCGTTTCGTCCGAAAGTTCGTCTTCCGCGAGGAATTTGTTTACTCTTGCCGCCGCGCCGCCCGCCATCTGAACGGAATTCATCGCCTGAGCCATCTGGCTCATCGGGCTTTGGAAAAGGTTGACGTATACGAGGAACGCCGTAATCGTTCCGAAAGTTATTTTGCCGTTGCTTAAAAGAATACCTCCGACGACGCAGACCGCCGCATACGCAAAATAAGAAACAAAACTCGTGAGCGGTTGCATTATACCCGCTATCATCTGCGCGCGGAACATGGCTTTTCTCATCGCCTGATTGCTCTTCTCGAACTCGCCGCGTTTTCTTTCGCCCGCGCCGAAACTCTTTATTATGTTAAGACCCGTGAAGTTCTCTTCGATTTTTCCGTCAAGTTCGCCGAGGATTTCCTGACGTTTGCGGAATTGCGGCATTGCGTATTTCGAAATGAAAATTAGCATTCCGAACATAAGCGGCACGATAAGAAGTGCCGTTAACGCCATTTCCCAGCGAGTTACGAACATCGCGATGAGTACGCCTACAAGCATAAACGCCGAAGACAGAAGCATCGTAACCGCCTGTTCCAAAGACTGGCTCACCGTGTCGATATCGTTGGTGACTATCGAAAGCGTGTCGCCATACTGATGCCCGTCGTAATATTTCAGCGGGATTCTGTTTATTTTATGCGAAACGCTTCTTCTCATGCCGAACGCGAATTTTTGCGTTACGCCCGCCATGATGAACGAAGCCGCATAGTTTAAAACCGCGCCGCCGGCATAGAAACCGATGAGAATAAACGCAAGCTCGGCGATTTTTTGAAGATTTATATTTTTAAGCGCGGCTCCCGAAGTGATTTCGTCGGTCAATTTCGAAAGCCATTGCGGGGCGAAAATCGATAAAACGGTGGACACCGCAATTGCTAAAGATGCCGCGATAATCGACTTATAGAAGGGTTTCATCGTTTTAATGAACTCTTTTTGATTTTGTTTCTTCTCCGCGCTCGTCATGGGTTTTGCGGGGAAATTTCCTTTTGGTCCTTTCATAATCCGAGTTCCTCCTTGCTGAGCTGAGACAACGCGATGTCTCTGTAAGTCTCGCAATTTTTCAAAAGTTCCGCATGCTTGCCCTGCCCGACGGCTTTTCCGTCTTCCAGTACGACGATAAGGTCGGCGTCCATAATCGTGCCGATTCGTTGCGCCACGACGACTTTGGTTACCCCCTTGGCTTCCGCCGCGAGGTTTTCTCTCACCTTTTTATCAGTTTTATAATCGAGTGCGGAAAAGCTGTCGTCGAAGACGAGAATTTCTGCGTCCGCCGCCACAGCGCGGGCGATGCAAAGCCTCTGACGTTGCCCGCCCGAAACATTTTTTCCGCCTTGCGATATGGGCGCGTTGTATTTTTCGGGCATTTCGTTGATAAATCCGTCCGCCTCGGCAATTTTCGCCGCGCGTTCTATCTTTTCAAAAGGCATTTCGGGGTTGCAAAACGCTATGTTGTCTTTAACCGTTCCCGAAAAAAGCAAGCCTTTTTGCGGAACGACGGCAACTTTTTTGCGGAGGGTTTCTTCCGTCATATCCTTAACGTTCACGCCGTCGATCTTAACCGAACCTTCCGTCACGTCGTAAAGCCGCGGAATAAGATTTATAAGCGTCGTTTTTCCGCTGCCCGTCGCGCCGATGAACGCAACCGTTTCGCCCTTATGAACTTTGAACGATATATTCCTTATTACGTCTTCTTGCCCGTGCGTGTAGCCGAAAGAGACGTTATCGAACTCGATTTCACCCGTTTTTTCGGTTTTTTCATCTTCAGACGGATAAATTATGTCCGATTTCGACTCGAGAACCTTATTGATACGCCCTGCCGAAACCTGCGCTCTCGGGAAAAGAACGAACATCATCATAAGCATCATGAACGACATGATTATCTGCGAAGAAAGCATCATGAACGACGTAACCGTTGCGTAATCGGTCGTCCCTTTGTTGATAAGGCTTGCGCCTATCCAATAAATAGCGAGCGAAACGCCGTTCATGACGAGAGTCATTACGGGACTCATAAGTCCCATAACTCTGCTCGTAAAAAGCTGCATGCGACTGAAATCTCTGTTTACGTTTTCAAATTTGTTTTCGACGTAATTTTCGGCGTTGTATGCTTTAACTATTCTTATACCCGTAAGGTTTTCGCGGGTTACGCCGTTAAGATCGTCGGTCAGCTTCTGAGTCTTTTTGAATACGGGCAGAACCGCCGCCATTATGCACGCGATCGCCACGATTAAAATTATAACCGACGCCGCAACCGCAACGGTAAGTTCCATGCTCGTCGCATGAATTTTAGCGATTGCCCAGATTGCCGTTATCGGCGCGGCAACGACCATACGAAGAGCCATTACGTTGGTTATCTGCACCTGCTGAACGTCGTTAGTTGCTCTCGTTATAAGCGAAGCCGTGGAAAAATCGTTGATTTCGCGCGCGGAAAACTCGTTGATTTTGGCATATACTTTCGACCTTATCGTCGTCGTTAAAGACGAAGCAACGTAAGACGCGATAAAGCCTACGACCATTTGCGTAAGCGCGGATAAAAGCGCGTAGCAAAGCATGAGTCCGCCGCATTTCCAGATATCTCCGACGGTTGCCGTCGCCATTTTAAGGAATCTCTCCGCCGCCTCGCCGCTTATTCCGACCGCCGCAAGAGAATCGGACGTTATTCCGCCCCATCCGACTGCCGAGATAAACGCCGAAAACGCTTCGCCGAGCTTTTCGGGGTGGTTGTGATAATCGAGGTAGGTTATCGCTTTGATTATCGCCTGAACCTTATCCACGAGCGTCATCGTGAAATACACCTGCAAAACGGTAAGCCCCGTCAGAAAAATGATAAGAAACCAATCTTTCGCCCGCAGGTTTTTGTAAAGTTTAAACATCTTTTTTTGCTCCTAAAAGTTTCTTGTATATAGCCAAAAGCGAATCGAACTCCTCGTCCGTCAACACGGACATGTGTTTCTTAAACTCGTTTTTAAGTTCCGTCGTTCGCTTTTCGTGTTGCTCCCGCCCTTTTTCCGTCAGGGAAACTATAACTTTCCTTCCGTCCGTTTCGTCTCTGCTTCTTTTTATTATTCCCTTTTTCTCCGACGTTTTCAAAAGATTTGCAACTCTTCCCGAACCTACGCGCAGAAAATCGGAAATATCTCCCGCAGTCGCGCTGCCATGGCGGAAAAGGTACATCATCATCGCCCCTTCACCGAACGCCGCGTCCGAATCGGGGCGTTTTAACATCGACCGTCGCATAAGCTCGCCGATTGTCGTCATCATTTCCTTTAACTTATTGTCATCAATCACTTTTCTATTCTCCCGACCGATTTTGAAGATTTATGCTCTTTGGCATAATTTATC
>JAJWOJ010000537.1 GCA_021635425.1 Clostridiales bacterium
TTTTTTTATTTTGGTTCTAAAATAAATGTCGGGGTGCGAGAAAAACACTCCGACATTTTTTATTTTGGTTTTAGTCTGTCGTCAGTATCACAATGAAACCACTATAATTGTCCTTGTTCCACACCATAAACGCCGGACTTACTGTATAGCGGTTGCCGCTTTTCCCACACCTAAAAATTCGAACGCCGCTGTAATCGTGTTGTGTTTTTCTTCTATATCCTTTGCTTTTTCAAGCCCGAATTTCGTCAACGTAATCTTGCCGTTGTCATAGACGATATATTTCGACTCTTCCAAGGTTTTACCCCGTTGAATGCGCTGGGGTTACTGCAACCCCGTTCTTCCGCTATGGCACTGAGATATGCGCTCCCGCGTTTTTATATACTTTGTAAATCGTAGCAAGATACATTTCCTGCGATTCGGTACTGCCGGTCGCACAGTATTTTTGCCGTTCATGCATATTTCCCTCCTTTGCCGTAAGCAATTCTGTATTACGCCGCTTTTGCCTTTTTCTTTACAAGCACTATCGTTACGACTATCGCCGCGGCAATTAACACGACCGCTCCTGCAAGAATCAACGCATAACCCCACATCGGCATATGAAACGCCACGCCCGGAATACAAACGATAAACGTTCCCGTTTTGTCTGTTTCGGTAACAACATATCTTCCGTATCCGCTCGCGGAAAGTTTTGTAAGTTCGCCGTTGTCGTCCATATAGTAAACTTCGGCTTTCGTGCGATCAAAATAACCGTCTGCACGGAACAACAGTTCAACTTTACCGCTCAAGGTTATAACTTCGCCGTCTTCACTCAAAAATTCAGCCGAATAGACCTCAAAATTATCGGCAATCTTTTTCATTGCGGAAGCCGCTTTTTTGTATACGTCCGATCCTTCGGTAACTTTTCCCGCAATAATTCCTGCTTTTTCAGGCAACACGTTATTTGTATCTCTGAATTTAACAATGTCGTTCTCACCTGTTACGGAACGAATAATAACGACGTATTCCGAGAACGAATCGTTACCCGATGATGTCTTATATTGCGCGTTAATCGCCTTATAGACCAACTTATACGTTCCGACTTTGCCGAGAACGAGTTTTCCGCCCGATATATCGACCGCCTCGTCGCCGCAATACGCCGAGGTTGTGACCGGGCAATCTTCGTCGCCCAAGTTTGCCGACGCCTTAGGAATCGGGAAAACCGTGCCGACTTTCAAAGAATATTCAGCCGCCGCTT
>JAJWOJ010000087.1 GCA_021635425.1 Clostridiales bacterium
ACAAATACTATGTAAAGTACGGGTTGATTTTGCTTTTGGGGCTTCTGTCGCTTGTCGCGGTGGATTATGTTCAGCTTAAAATCCCCGAGCTTTATAAATACATTATAAACGGTATAGCAAACGGCGGAAACGTTATAAACGGCGAAACGGTCGTTTTCGATATGGATTTCGTCCTCGACAAAATATGTTTTCCGATAATTATTATAATTCTGATAATGGTTGTCGGAAGATTTTTATGGCGTATTTGCTTTTTCGGCGCGGGAGTAAAAGTCGAACAGGATCTGAGGTCGCAAATGTTTGCGAGATGTAAAATTCTTTCGGCAAGCTTTTATCAGAAAAACAAAGTCGGCAACCTTATGTCTCTTTTCACAAACGATCTCGAAACCGTTCAGGATTGTTTCGGGTGGGGCGTGATGATGTTTTTCGATGCGTTGCTTCTCGGCGGGCTATCGTTTTATAAAATGGTAACGTTAAAGCCCGTTCTTGCGCTTTTTTCGATTATTCCGCTTGTTTTTATGCTTATCGCCGCAACGGTTATCGGCGGATATATGGAAAAGAAGTGGGATTTAAGGCAGGAATCTTATTCCGTACTTTCCGATTTTTCTCAGGAGAATTTTTCAGGGATAACGGTTATAAAAGCGTTTGTAAAAGAAGCGAAGGAGCTTGCGGCGTTTAAAAAATTAAATAAAACAAACGAGGACGTGAACGTCGATTTCGTTAAAGCTTCAACGGCACTGAATATAACGATAACGCTGTTTGTCGAGTCGGTTGTGTGCGTAATTCTCGGATTCGGCGGATATCTCGTTTTCAAAGGATCTTTCAATGCGGGTGAACTTGTCGAATTTATAGGGTATTTTACGGCAATCGTATGGCCCGTTATGGCAATTTCCGAGCTTATCGGAATGAGGTCGAGGGGGCAGGCGTCGCTTAAGCGCATAAGCGAGCTTCTCGATTCCCCGCAGGACGTGAAGGACAGAGAAGGTGCGGTCGAACTCGGCAACGCCAAAGGGAATATAGAGTTTAAACATCTCGATTTCTCATATCCCGATTCTGAAGTCGTTGTGCTTAAAGACGTTTCGTTTAAAATCAATGCGGGCGAAAGCGTTGGTCTGGCGGGGAGAACGGGAGCGGGAAAAACCACGATTGCCGACCTTATTCTGCGCACATACAACGTTCCGGACGGAACGCTTTTCATTGACGGAAAGGACGTAAACGATCTTACGATCGAATCCGTAAGGCATAACGCTTCGTATGTTCCGCAGGATAATTTTTTGTTCGGCGACACGATAAAAAACAATATTTCTTTCGCTTCGGACGATTTATCCGACGAGGAGATAGTAAAAGCCGCGCAAATATCCGACGTTGACGATAATATAATCAAGTTCCGCGATGGGTACGAAACGATGCTCGGCGAAAGGGGCGTTACCGTTTCGGGCGGACAGAAACAAAGGATATCGATAGCGAGAGCAATCATTAAAAATGCGCCTATTCTTATTCTGGACGATTCGGTTTCCGCCGTCGATACCGAAACCGAAAAGGTTATTCTCGAAAACCTTAAAGAGACGAGAAAAGGTAAAACGACGATACTTATCGCACACAGAATCTCGACGGTTAAGGGAATGGATAAAATTATTTATCTCGAAGACGGAGCTGTGGCGGCGATAGGCACGCATGACGAACTTATGGCTTCGTGCGAAGAATATCGTAAAACGGTTAATCTTCAACGCCTCGAAGACGAGAAAAACAAGGAGGGAGGAATGTTATGAGATACTATTATCCTCTCATCGTGGTCGGCGCGATAATCGGCGTTTTTTCGATATTGTTTCTCGTCGCCTTTTTGAGCATAAAAGACAAAAAGACCGCTATCGGATTCAACAGAAAAATGAGCGATAAAGAACTTATAGGCAGACTTATGAAGTATGCCGCGCCGTTTTGGAGAAGTTTTACCGTCGTCGGTTTGCTTATGATTTTTTCGATAGCATACGACGTTTTGTCGCCTCTTTTGATTTCCGATATCGAAAAGCTTATTCAGGGCGAATTTGTTCTTTCGGCGCTTTTTGCAAGAGTTGCGGTATATGCGGGTATTCTGATTTTTTCGCTCGTCAGCTCTTACGTTCAGGCTATCATTCTGCAAAAGACGGGGCAGAAAATTCTTTCGAATATCCGCGAGGAATTGTTTACGCATATAGAGAGTTTGTCTCAGGCGCAGCTCAACGCTATTCCCGTAGGAACGCTCGTGACGAGGGTTATGAACGATACCAACGCTTTGTCGATGCTTTTTACAGACGTACTCGTCAACCTTACGAAAAACTTTTTTCTGATAATCGGCGTTGTGGCGGCTATGTTCTGCCTTAATTACGAGTTGACCCTTATGGTGCTTTGTTTTGCGCCGTTCATCGTTCTTTTTACGGTGATTTTCAGAAAGTTTTCCCGTATGGCATATCGTAAGGTTAAAGACGGAACGACGGGCGTAAATACGTTTTTATCCGAAAATCTTTCGGGTATGAAGATTATTCAGATTTTCAATCGCGAGGAGAAAAAACAGGGAGAATTCGAAGAGAAGAACGGAAAACTCGCAAAGGCGAGATTTTCGGAAATTTTCGTATTCGGAATATTCCGTCCGACGGTATATATGTTGTACGTTTCGTCCGTTCTTTGCCTGTTTTATCTCGGGTCTAAAGGCTATCTCGAGGGTTCGTCGTTTTTGGGGCAGACCATAACGGGACCGATCATCGTCGCGTTTTACATGTATATAAGCAAGTTTTTTAACCCTATACAGAACCTGGCGGAACAGTTTAATTTCCTTCAGTCGGCGTTTGCGTCGTCCGAAAAAATATTCACGATCATGGACATCAAGCCCGAAATTACCGATGAGGAAGACGCAATCGAAATAGGTGAAGTAAAAGGCGAAATCGAATTTAAAAACGTGTGGTTTTCCTATGTTCCCGACGAATGGGTGTTAAAGGACGTTTCGTTTAAAGTGAAAGCGGGCGAAACGGTTGCGTTCGTCGGTTCGACGGGTTCGGGCAAAACAACGATTCTGTCTCTTCTTTGCAGAAATTACGACATTCAGAAAGGGGAAATACTTCTGGACGGAATAAATATCCGCAAAATCAGAATATCGAACTTACGCAGACACTTCGGGCAGATGCTTCAGGACGTTTTTCTGTTTTCGGGAACTATCCGAAGCAATATCGCGCTCAGAGAAGAATTTTCCGACGAAGAGATTTCGAAAGCGTGCAGATACGTCAATGCCGATAAGTTCATCGATAAACTTCCCGATGGTTTGAACGAAGAGGTTCGCGAGCGCGGAAACAACTTTTCGGCAGGTCAAAGGCAACTTCTTTCGTTCGCGAGGACGATTATTCACCGACCCGAGATAATGATTCTCGATGAGGCAACTGCAAATATCGACACGGAAACGGAAATTCTTATTCAGGAATCTCTCGAAAAACTTATGACGAGGGGAACGATGCTTATAGTCGCGCACAGGTTATCGACGATAAGAAACGCGGACAGAATAATTCTTATCCATAACGGCGTCATCGAAGAATCGGGCAGTCATGGAGAGCTTTTAGAGAAAAAAGGCAGGTATTACGACTTGTATTCGTTACAGTTTGACGGCAAAAACAAATAATTACGGCGCGCAAAACGATAAAGGTTTTGCGCGTTTTTTTAAAATATCGATGATTTTTTTAAAGAACAAATGTTTTTTTGTTGTAACGAGACTTTTTTTGTGGTATACTGTAATTAGTGAAATTATGCACTCGGAGTTTAAAAATGGATAATTTTGAGCAGAATAGTTTTAACGACGATAATAATTCGAATAAAGAAGACTTTCCGGGAGTTGACGGCTCGGACGGCGCATATGTGCGGAATTCCGGTACCGGCTCGGACGGCGCATATGTGCGGAATTCCGGTACCGACGCGGACTATGCGTACGAATACGCTCGTTATATCGGGAAAAAGAGGTTTAATAAAACGCCTCTTATTCTCGCTCTTTTCGGGCTTATATTTTCGGTGTTTTACGGTGCGGGAATGATTCTCGGAATAATCGCCCTCGTTATTGCCGCAAGAAGATATAAAATAAGTAAATCCGAACCGCTTAAGTGGGCGATTATCGTTTCGATAACGTGTATCGCGTTAAGCGTCGCGTTTATCGCGGCGATTTCAGGGGCGGCTCTGCTTGCGATTATGAGGCAGATTCCCGAAGAAACGGTCAGTATTATTTCGAGGATTTAAAACGGAGATATTTGGAAGAAAAAATATATAATCTGTTGACGTATATTTCATCGGAAAGCAAAGGGAAATACACCCTTTTCAACAAATCGAAGCTGATGAAAAAATACGGGGACGGAACGGTTACCGAAGATGAATTTACCTCGCTTGCGGATTCGCTTGCGGCAACGGGGTATATTGACGTCAAATATTCCGACAAGGAAGTTATTCTTATGCGCTCGCTCGGGAAAAGCCTCACAGCGATGCCGGACGTAAAACCGGAGACCGTCGAGGCTGCGGAAGTTAAGGACGACGACGCGTTTCATAACTTTTTAAGGTTTTTTATTTCTTTTCTCGGCGGATTTTCGGGTGCGCTCGTCGGGATAGCCGTGTTTGCGGCGATGAGCTGACGATATGCTGACGAGAACGGAGAGAACGGTTGTGAAAGCCGTTATAAACGCATGCGGCGAAAGAGAAAGTTGCCTTTTGCCCGAAAAAGCTTTGCTTTCCGCATGCAGAATGAGCGAAAAAGACATTCCGAAATTAAGAAAGACCCTCAATTCGCTTTCTTTGGACGGATATTTCGATCTTATAAGATGTACGAACAATAACGAAGAAACGCTTTGTTTAATCCCGAAACACAAACTTTTGTGCTATAAAAGGGAGAGAAGAGAACTTGCGTCGGGAATACTTGTTAAGGTTTTACTTGCGATTTTGGGTTCGGTTACGGCGTTTATCGTAACGAAAATATTATACGGTTTATTTTAACGATGGAAAAAAGGAAATTTGTATTACACTCCGAATATAAACCTACGGGCGATCAGCCCGAGGCGATAAAAAGCCTTACCGAGGGGATAGAAGACGGTTTGAGAGCGCAGGTTCTCGTCGGCGTTACGGGAAGCGGTAAAACGTTCACCATGGCGAACGTAATTCAGAACGTTCAACGCCCGACGCTCGTCATCGCGCACAACAAAACCCTCGCCGCACAGCTTTGCAACGAGTTAAGAGAGTTTTTCCCCGAAAACAGAGTTGAATATTTTGTTTCCTACTACGATTATTATCAGCCCGAATCGTATATTCCTTCAACGGACACTTATATAGAAAAAGACCTTTCCATAAACGATGAAATAGATAAACTTCGCCACAGCGCGACGTGCAGTTTAGCCGAGCGTAACGACGTTATCGTCGTAGCCTCGGTTTCCTGTATTTACGGTTTGGGTGCGCCCGAAGAATATTTCGCGCTCGCAATCTCCATAAGAGAGGGCGACACTCTCGACAGAGACGAACTCATGCGTAAACTCGTTTCCCGTCAATACGAAAGAAAGGATATAGATTTTACAAGAGCTTCTTTCCGCGTCCGCGGCGACGTCGTGGAGATTTTTCCCGCGTCGAACGATTCGATATATATAAGAGTGGAATTTTTCGGCGACGAAGTGGAAAAAATAAGCGAATGCGATTTCGTTACGGGTAAACCGATAAACAGATTATCGCACGTGGCGATTTTCCCCGCAAGCCATTATGCCGTGGGGGATGAAAAAATAGAGACCTCTCTTAAACGCATAGAATCGGATATGCGGGAAGAAGTTGAGGCGTTGAAAAAACAGGATAAGCTTCTGGAAGCTCAGAGGTTGTTGCAGAGAACGAGTTACGACCTTGAGATGATACGGGAAATAGGTTATTGCAGCGGCGTTGAAAACTACAGCCGTTATTTCGACGGCAGAAAACCCGGCGATCCTCCGTTCACGCTTTTAGATTATTTCCCCAAAGATTTTATAACGTTTATCGACGAAAGCCATATGACCGTGCCTCAGATAAGGGCGATGTATAACGGCGACAGGTCGAGAAAACAAAATCTCGTCGATTTCGGTTTCAGGTTGAAATCGGCTTACGATAACCGTCCGCTTACGTTTAAAGAATTCGACGAGAGGGTGGGGCAGATTGTTTTCATTTCCGCAACCCCCGCGGATTACGAGCTTTCGATATCCGACAACAATGCCGAACAGGTTATCCGCCCGACGGGGCTTCTGGACCCTGTCGTGGAAGTCCGCCCGACGAAAGGACAGATCGACGATTTGCAAAGCGAGATAAACAGAGTGGTTTCCGAAAAGGGAAGAGTGCTTATAACGACGCTCACGAAGAAAATGGCGGAAAGCCTTACCGACTATCTGAAGGAACAATCGGTTAAAGTGAGGTATATGCACAGCGACGTGGATACTCTTGAACGAATCGACATAATTCAGGAGCTTCGCCGCGGAGATATAGACGTGCTTGTGGGTATTAACCTTTTGAGAGAGGGACTTGATCTCCCCGAGGTTAAGCTCGTCGCGATACTCGACGCCGATAAAGAAGGTTTTTTAAGAAGCGACACCGCGCTTATTCAGACAATCGGCAGAACGGCGAGAAATGCCGAAGGTAAAGTTATAATGTATGCCGACAATATCACCGATTCAATGCGCAGAGCTATGGACGAAACGGCGAGAAGAAGGAAAATACAGCAGGAATATAACGAAAAACACGGGATAACGCCTAAAACGATAATCAAAAAAATCGCAAACACACTCGAAATTTCAAAGAAAGTCGATCCGACGAAAGAGATTGCGGCAAAGGATATCCCGGAAGAAATCGAAAAACTTCAGGCGGTAATGAAAATCGCTTCGAAAAATCTCGATTTCGAAAAATGCATAGAGCTAAGAGACACGATAGCGAAATTAAAACAGAAGATGAGGGGAAGATGAAAAAAGAGTTTTACAGAGAGTTGCCGAAAGGGTATAAAATCGATAAAATCATAGACGCGAAATCGGCGAAATTCGGCATTATTATGAATATCGTCGCGATTGTTTTAATGGCAGGCGTTTACATTATAACGGATTTTATCGCCGCAGGGCGGCTTACGATTGTCGACGCGTTCGCGTTTGAAAATTATTTTTCGGATTTTTTTATTCCGCTTCTGATTTTCTGCTTTTCGAGTTTTGCCTATATCGTGCTTCACGAACTTACGCACGGAGCGGCATACAAACTGCTGACGCATGAAAAACTTACTTTCGGCTTGACGTGGAGCGCGGCTTATTGCGGCGTTCCGCAGTTGTATCTCGGTAAAAACATTGCGCTTATCGCGCTTTTATCTCCTTTCGTGCTGTTTTCGATAGTATTTATTGTCGGAATAGCGATTGCGGGAAACGGCATTGCGGGGCTTATTTTAAAACTACTGTTCGCCGAACATTTCGGCGGATGCAGCGGCGACTTATACGATACTGTTTTACTCGTGTTCAAATATCGAAAAGGTTGCCTTGTAAACGACGACGGACCTAAACAAACGATTTACATAAAAG
>JAJWOJ010000088.1 GCA_021635425.1 Clostridiales bacterium
TTTTTTATGCTTTACGGCAAATTCGCCCTCGACGTATTTGTATACGACTTCGGTTGCCTTTACCATAGATCATTAAAAATTACGGCTTCAAGGTTGCCCTATATATTTATTTATCAATGTTCCCGCAAATTTTCAGGCATAGCTTGCGTTTAAGTCGAGGCGTTTTCGCGGGTTTATATACCAATATAAACCCGCGAAAAGAACGATGAATTAAGCGTAAGATGCGCCTGAAAATCGAGTTCTGCCGAGGTTTAAATCGGCTATAATTTTTCATTTTATAAAAGGGACTAAGTTAAATTCTCAGTCCCTGAGCCGCAGGTGATTGTGTTTGAACCACGGTCTTGCGCTGTGTTTTTGGTTAATACGGTGTTGCGCTCGTGGCTTATACTTGTGTATTAAGCCGCTCGCGCGCCTTGTCTTAACCTAAAAACGCAACGCAATACTTGCTTGCAACCAAAACGCCGCTATTTTCGATGATTTTTGACGAAGGCGGCTTTGTTCGTACTTTGTGGTACGGGCGAAGTCGAATTTGGCAAAAAGCACGTAAATATCGGTGTTTTGGCGGGTTAAAACGCAATCACCTGCGGCTATGTTCATTATATCATCGCCGTACCGTTTTGTCAAGCGATTATTTTGCGAGAAGAGCAAAGAGCTTGTCGTTTAATGCCGAAGCGTCCTCAACGGGAAGACCCGCGGCAAGGCGAGCCATCTGATAAAGCACGTCGGCATAGGCACCGATTTCGTCCTTATCGTTTTCGTAAACGGATTTCAGTTTGGCATAAACGGGATGTTCGCAGTTGATTTCGAGAATCTTATTTGCCTTAATCATTCCGGGTTCAGCATTCGGCATCTGAGAAAGAACTTTCTCCATTTCTATAGACACCTCGCCTTCGGAAGATAAGCATACGGGATGAGATTTAAGAACGGAAGAAACTTTAACTTTGGACACCTTGTCGCCGAGAGTCGATTTTATCGCTTCGAGCATGTCCTTATCCTCTTCGTTCTTCTTGTCGTCCTCCGCGGAATTCGCAAGGCTTTCGTCGAGAATGTTCTTGAACTCTTTTTCCTCGTATTTTCCGAGCATCTTTACGGCAAACTCGTCCACGTCGTCGGTAAAGCACAGGATATCGTAACCGGAATCGAGAAGTTTCTCGCTTTGCGGAAGAGCTTTAACCGCGTCCTCGGTTTTAGCCGAGCCGTAATAAATATACTTCTGATCCGCGCCGAAAGCTTCTACGTATTCTTTAAGCGTTACGTATTTGCCGAGTTTTACGGACTTGAACATTATGAGATCCTGCAAAACCTCTTTATTCATGCCCCAACCGCTGTAAAGCCCGTATTTAAGCTGCAAACCGAATGCTTTATAAAATTTATCGTAAGTTTCGCGGTCGTTTTTCTGCATATCGAGAAGTTCGTTTTTAATTTTCTTTTCGATATTCGACTCGATAAGCTGAAGCTGACGGTTATGCTGAATGGTTTCACGCGAAATGTTAAGCTGAAGCTCGCTGTCGACCAAACCTTTTACGAAACTGAAGTAGTCGGGAAGAAGGTCTGCGCATTTGTCGGTTATAAGCACGCCGTCGGTATAAAGCTTCAAGCCTTTTTCGTAGTTTTTGCTGTAATAATCGTAAGGAGCTTTTGCGGGGATATAAAGAAGAGCCTTATAAGAAACCGCACCCTCGACGTTTATATGAATATACTTGAGCGGGTCTTCGTAATCGTAGAAATTATCCTTATAAAAGGCGTTATAATCCTCTTTCGTAAGCTCGTTTTTATTTCTCTTCCAAAGGGGAACCATAGAGTTCAAAGTTTCCTCTTCTTTGTAAGATTCGGGTTCTTTTCCTTCTTTTCTCTCCTCTTCGGTGAGTTCTTTATATTTCGTAACGTCCGTTTTGATGGGGTAACGGATATAATCGGAATATTTCTTTACAAGGCTTCTTATCTCGTATTCTTCGAGATATTTGCTGTATTTCTCGTCATCGGTATCCTTCTTTAAATGAAGGACGATTTCCGTTCCTCTGTCCGCCTTTTCGCACGGGGCGATTTCGTAACCCTCGGTACCCGAACTCGTCCAGACGAACGCCTTATCCGAACCGAACGCTTTGGAATAAACCTCCACCTTGTCGGCAACCATAAACGCGGAATAAAACCCTACGCCGAACTGACCGATAACGTTGACGTCCTCTTTCTCTTTCGCGTCCGCGTTTTCGTTTTTGAAATCGAACGAACCGCTCTTCGCTATCGTACCGAGGTTTTCCTCGAGTTCTTTATCCGTCATACCGATACCGTTATCGGTTATCGTGAGCGTACCCGCGTCCTTATCCGCTTTGATTTTAATGAAGAAGTCCTCACGGGTAAGCCCCGAAAGACCTTCTTTCAATCCTTTATAATATAATTTGTCTATAGCGTCGCTGCAATTCGACAACAATTCCCTTAAGAAAATTTCTTTGTGAGTGTAAATGGAATTGATCATCAGATCGAGAACCCTTTTAGATTGCGTTTTAAAACTTTTCATAAAAAACACCTCCGTGAAACTTGCAAGCTCTATCCGCCGACGATTTTATCGTTTCCGATACCTTGATCCGCAACGACTCAACCGTTAGCAAATATTTTATATGAGTGTTAGCACTCAATTTGCTTGACTGCTAATATTATAATACCCTTTTAAAGAAATTGCAAGCGTTTTAAGTGTGTTTTCGATTATTTTATAGTGACAGATTGTTGATTATACGTTTTTTACAATACAGCAAAGGCTTTAACGGCATAAGCCACGCTTTTTATCGTTATTACGTATTCGCCGTTTTTTGCCGATACGTTTATTTCGGGTTCTTCGGATAAACTGAAATAATCCTCTAAAACCTCGGCGACGTCTTTTCTCACAAGCGCGAGATTCTCGTTCGTCATGGTGAGCCTGTCGCTTTCGATTACGGCTTTAAGTCTGCTTAATTCTTTTCTGCTCATATAAGCCCCCCCTTAAACGTTCCTTTTTATTCCGCGCCTTATCGCGCCGACGAAACCCGTGTATTTCGAGATGTAATCGTAAATTTTACTCTTTCCGCTTACAACGTTGGAAGCGAGGATTTTAAATGCTTTGAATGACGGCGAATCGGACGGAATAAGCCCCGCGCCGCGCAGAAAAACGTTATCGTCGTCCGGAATAACGCCCGCTAAATGACATTTCAAAGCCTTTTCAATCTCTTCGGGAGAAAGCATATCGCCCTCGGCAACGAGATCGCCGCGCACTCTGTTGACGATGAGTCTTACAGATTTCAAGCCGTAACCGCGCAAAAGCGAAATAACCTTGTCCGCGTCGCGGAGGCTGGAAAGCTGAGGGGTTGTTACGACCAACGCTTCCTCCGAAAGCGAAACGGCAAGCGAAAACCCTTCGTTCACCCCCGCGGGGCAATCGACTACGACGTAATCGAACATCGTGGATAACCCTTCGGTAAGCTCGCCGATAGTTTTTTCGTTTATAGCCGTCCTAGCTATCGAGTGAACGGAAGGCAATATGTAAACGTTTTTGTTTGACGGACATTCGATTAAAGCCTGTTTGACTCTGCACCGCCCTTCAACGCAATCGGCAGCGTCGTAAACAACGAGTTTTTCGACGCCCGTCACGACGTCGAGATTGTTAAGCCCGAAATCGGCGTCCATGATACATACTCTTTTACCCGACTTTGCGAGCCTTATCCCTAAATTCGCCGCAATCGACGTTTTTCCCACTCCGCCTTTGCCCGACGTAACGACTATTCTTCTCGCCATACCTTTCTCCGTTAAAAAATTACTTTGAAACAATTATATAATACGGCTCAGACGATAAAATAATATTTTTTGTCGCCGACGGGAAACATTTGTCGATTTTACGGGCGCATATTCAAAGCGGCGGCAGAACAATCGGTTCCGCCGCCGCTTTTATCCGTTTACACGGTAATTAAATTTCAGTTTGCTCTGTTTGAATAATTTTTTTCGAATTTACTCTTCTGAATATCGAACGCGGCTATTTCTTTCGCGAGCTTCAATTTATATTCCGCCGAAAGGAGGTTTATCTTTCCGCTGCACGCGGTAACTTCCGCATGAACGCCTTCCCAGTCGATCCCTTCTGCCGAAGCATTATCGTTTATAGTCTTCATTTTTTCGGTTACCGCTGGGATCTCCGTTTTAAGCTTTGCCGCAAGAGCCTTATAGAAAGCAGTCTTGATTTCGCCAAGCTCGTTCAGGTTCGATATCGCGCTTTCGTCGGTAAGCCCTTTAAGGGTTTCGACGTTATCGATTCTCGTTTTATATTCTGTTTCGTCGTATTCGCCGTTTGCAAGTTCCTTAAGCGCGTTTATCTCGCTTTCGACGGCTAAAACGGCATATTTTCTGAATCCGCTGCCGTTATATTTGAGATAATATTCGGTGAGATAGCATTTAACGAGGAGCTGAGGATCGATTTCGGTCACCTTTGCCCATATCTTCATTTCGTCGAAGTTATCCGCGTATTTCTTATAAAATCCGTCAACTCTGTTATAAAGAGCTATAAGCTCGCTGACGGAAAGCCCGTCGGCATACTGAACTTCATATTTCGTATCGTCTGCCAAAGTTCCGATTTTTTCGGCATAAGCTTTGACGACGGCGCCGAGCTCCGCATAGAAATTCGTAAGGTCCGTCCCCTCGAGAGATTTATCGCAAAGACCGCAGATCGTTTCGTAATTATTTGCGAACGTTTTGAAAAGCTCGTAAATCTCGTCGTTCGTCATAGCATCGAGGTCGCTTTCGGTATGAACGATAACGCTTTCCGCAAACGCTTTTACGCTTGCAGCCGAATCGGCTTCGTTTTTAACCCTTTTCTCTATGTATTTCTCATACTTATCGGGATGGGCGGAGGCAAAATACGCTTTCTGTTCGTCGGTGAATTTGTTATACGTCGAATTGAGAATCTTTATCAATCCGAGATCTATGGTTTTCGCAAAATCGTCTACCGATTTTTTAAGCTTTTCGCTCTCGGAAATAAGTTTATCGTAATAATTCTCACCCGATACCGCATAGCAAAGAGCTTTCTGATCGTCCGTCAATGCGGCGTAAAGAGTTTTAACTCTCGTAACTTCGCCACTATACCCTTCTCTCATGCTCGCCGTAGAAATCGTTGCGGTTGCGTTCATAACCTCTTCGGCTTTAAGACAATCATCGTAAATCTTATCGATATCCCAACCGAAAACGTATTCGTCTGCGGAGATTTTGGCAAGAGTTAAGTTAAGCAACCTTACCGTGTCGTATTCTCTGCCCTCGATATAAACGTCACCGCTCGCAACGCCCACGTCATACGCGTCGATATATAAATTAAAGGTCTTGTTTTCGGCATCGAAATCAAAGCCGATGTTTTCAAGAGGCTTGCCGATATACGCACCGAGCATTGAACCCGCAAGCTGACCTGCCTCGTTCATTATAAGTTCGGGAACCTGATTCCATATAAGCCCGACAAGGCTCATCATTTCCTGTTTCACGTTGACGGAAAAGACGTTATCCGAAACTTTCAGTTCGAAAAACGCTGACGCGAGAGCTTTTATAGTTTCGAAATCCAAAGATACGTCTTCGGAATCGCCATTCTCGCCGTCGGAATTCTTTTCGAGAGGAATATTAACCGCAAAAGTCGCTTTGCCGTCCTTTAAAGCCGCGAGCATCATTTTCCCTTCGGCGTAAACAAGATTCAGAGTGTCCGCTTTCGCAACCGTACCCAGCCATGCGGGTACGTCTTTGGAGAACATCCCCGCCATCGACATTATCGATTTGAGGCTGTCGCCGAGCGTGACGTTCAACTCTGCTTTAAGAGCATTCTGAGGATTGAATTCCGTAATATCGTAAGAAACGTATCCGTTTGCCGACGCCGTGAAATCCGCCAACTCGATATCGGCTTTTATACCCGCTCTTAAAATCTGCGGTTCCGCGGTGTAATCTTCTTCGACGGGCTGAACGAATCTTTCGTCGGAAAGATTGAAGTCGGCGGCGATTTCGACGAGATCGGTCGTAAGATTGAGAGAAATTATGCCCACCCTGTCGGTCGGAATGTATAAACCGACGGACAGATCGAATTTTTCGTCTACGTTATCCCCCGCAAGACCGGCGTTTTTAAGGACGGATTTTATCACGCCTTCTATCATCACGCTGTTGAGCCTTACCCTGTACATATCCCCTTCTTCTTCCGTTATTTTAACGTAGGAAGCAAGATCCGCGCTTTTAAGCATGCCGGGGATTCCGGAGGTAACGCTTTCGACTTCTTCGAGAGGAAGCTCTTTTACGAATTTAACGCCCGGAAGATCGACGTAAAGCTTTTTGTCGTGATAAGTGACGGCGAGCGAATCGTCGTATAAACCCAAGGATAACTTCACGTCGATAAGAGAAAGGATATCGGCGTTTTCGTCGTTCATTATTTTATCCACGTCTGCTCTGCCGTTTATCTTGACGGGAATTTCGACGTTGTTATATTTCACGACGCCGTTTAACGCCACGCCCCTTATAAGGTCCGCCTTTAAAAGCGCGCCGACGATTTTCTCCTGCGTTTTGTCGACGGGTTTATCTTCGGAAGGAATGACCTGAGAAGGTTCCGACGCCATCGCTTCGTTGAAAGCAACCGTATCGGGGATTTCGGTTTCGCCGTTAAAATCGGAAAATACAACCGTATTTTCTTCAACGCAGGGAAGGTCGCCCAAAACCGAAACGTTCACTATGTACTTGCTCGTATATGTAAATTTTACGGGCGTATAATCTTCTTTTACGGTGAGATGAACAATGGTGTTGTCGGTAAAAGAGGGATAACCGTTGAGGTTTCCGAACTCTTTCATCTGTCTGAACAAAAGGGCGTTGCCCTTGTCTTTATCGAGAACGTATTTAAATTTATACTCGCCGTTTTCCGCGCCCTCGAATTCGGCATAAACGATTGTTGCGTCGTTGAAAACGTGTCCGCTTAACAGCTTATCGGGCGTAACGCCGAACACGTCTTTATAAGATTCCGCTTCCGAATTGACGATCTGTCCGCCGTTTACGCGATACGCAATGTTATCGCCCTTGGAAAAAGCTTCGTGCTTTAAAGAAACAAATCTCGAATCGGAATTGCTGTCCGTATAAAACTCGTCGCCGTGTTTTATGGTTACGCAATCGGTCTGCTGGGTGTAACCGAACAAGCCCGCAACGGAAGCAACAGACGTTCCCTTACTCGCGGATTTATATGTAGTAAGTTTAGAAAGTCTGCCTATAGCTGCATAAACGACCTTTTTTGCTTCATAATTATCGGGCGTGACGTTAACGTCGTCAACGATAATCGTATCTTCTCCCGATTCGACGGGAAGATCGTTGTTTCCGCCGCTCGTAGTGCAAGACGCAAACATTGCAAGGCTTAATGCAAGCAGAACCGCAAGAAATATGGTTGAAAATTTTCTTTTCATAACCGCTCTCCTTTAATTTTTTACAATAAATTATATAATGATTAACAAACGCGGTCGTGCATAGCCGTATAACGCGGCAATGCCCCTCCTCGCTTATTAAACGTCTGTTTCTTCTACAC
>JAJWOJ010000538.1 GCA_021635425.1 Clostridiales bacterium
TTTCGCCGCCGAATTCAAACTGCATGACGGGCAAACTTCCTTTCGTAACTTCGAACTCGAGTTCGAAACTCGTTGCATTCATAGCCGCGTCATACCAAAGGACAAGACTTGTCCAGGCGTTCGTCATTTTGCTTCTGTCGTAAGATACCACAAACGCATCGTCGTTGCTTCCGTTCACGACGTAATTGATTTCTCCGTTATAAGTGTTGTTCTCGATTTTGTTGATTCCCGATACGACGTTTTTGCTGAGACGATAACCGGAAACCACAACGACGCATTCGCTTTCGAATTTCCCGTCTTTCGTAGACGCGGTTATCTTGCACGTACCTTCGTTTACACCCGTTACGTTACCGTTTTCGTCTACGGTAGCAACGCCCGGATCGCTCGTTCTCCAGTCCACTTCGGCACTGCTCGCCGAAAGCTGTTCGCTTCTGCCCGCATCCAGGCTAAGGTTCTCTTTATCGAGCGTAATCGACGAAGTAGTTCCCGTCGATTCCTTCTTCGGGGTTTCGCTGCATCCGACCATAAAGATCGACGTTACCGACAGCGCGAGCGTCAGTGCAAGCGCTAAAAATTTGCCTTTTCTGTTCATATTGGTTTTCCTCCTGATATATAGATTTTATTAAGGCCTTATTGATTAAACGGAAAATCTTTAAAGATTTCCTCATATATTGCAGACGGAACGTTCGTCATGTACAAACGTTTCCAGTCCTGCGTGATTGTGCGGAATTGTCCGACGCAAACGTCTTTATTGCTGTTCCAGTCGGGCGTCCACTGCAAACCTTTTTCACGCCACCAGTCCGCTCCGATATTCGCTACGTATTTAGCCTCGTCGATATCGGAAGGTTGCGACGCGTCCCATACGCACAGTCTTATATCCATCTCGGACAAAATATACAACGTTTCGTTGTTTTTTACGCTGCCGTCCTGGCTTAAAAGTCCTGCATCGACCAGATCGATCTGGCTTCCGAACGGGTGATAGTTATAACCGAGCGTAGCATAATCGAGTTTGATTCTCGTGCGTTTTTCTTCGCCATAATTGATACTGTTTGACATGAAGTTTTTATGCGCGTCGTTTCCGAAGTTTTCGTCGTAAAACGATCCTTTCGGATTGGCATGTTCGAGCAAAACCCATCCGGAAGATTTCGTATACGCCCATATTTTCATGTTCTGAAATTCGATACCCGTATTGGAAACGGGATTTTGTCCGTTCTGAAGATA
>JAJWOJ010000089.1 GCA_021635425.1 Clostridiales bacterium
ATATTTATCATCGCCTATAAATTCCATTCCGTTAACAGAATAATATTGCGCCGCAATCATATCCTTAACGGTAAATTCTCCGTCGAAATCAAAATCCCCCATTATCATATCAGGAGTTATATTACCACAACTATATTCTACAACGTTCTTTCCGTCCATATACCCCGCATTTTTTGTACCTGTGACTGCATAAAGTCCCGCATCAAAAGTTCCTTTCTCAAAATCTTTATAGATCTTTATGTTCGTTTTTATTGTAGCAACGCGTAAGATATTGTAGCTCGAAGGGATACAAAATTCTGAATCGGTCAAATCTATGTTTTTCGTTCCGTTGAAAACAACTTTCAAAAACGGTTCGGAATCCACTCTCTCGTCTGTTTTTACGCCTGCGGCAATATTGCCTTTAACATAGGATTCAGCAGAAACTTTTATGTCAGACAATGTGCCGTTGTAACGCAACATTATAATACTTTCGAAATTTGACAAATATTTTGCTTCGGACACGGCGTATATATCGATATCGTAACAATCGGTTGCTTGATTCATTATTACGTGCGAAGAAATTTGAAATGACGTATCTACATAAGTGCTAGCATTACCTCCACCTACGTCTCCGCCGCCAACACCTTCGCCCGCGCCAACGCCTATTCCTTCTCCATTGCCAACGCCAACAGCCGCTTCGTAAGCATAAGCGTTAATGGTCATCGCCGAAGCCGCAAATGTAAACGACAAACATAAAACGAGAATCAGTGTTAAAATCTTTTTCATTTTCTTTTCCTCCTTAACTAAGCTTAAAATCGGTCACGTTGCCGCGAATGTTCTTGACGGGCGGAACGGCTGTTTCGTCTATGTAACCAAGCCCGCCATACGCGATTTCGATTTTAAACGTCAAATCGGCTGCGCCGTTTGTGCTAAGCGAAATATCGCAAATATCCGTCGCGTCGGTTATGTTGGACGTTCCCGCCCACAAAAGGGTTAATACGCCCGAATTTTCGGTGTTTTCCGTTATCGACATAAATTTTGATGTCGGCGAAACGTCTTTCACCTTAATTTTTCCGTCAAATTTAATCTCAAGCTGAAATCCCGCGATTTTCACTTCGCTTCCGCCGATTTTAAGCGTTAAAACGGCGTCACTTCCGTTATAACTCTTCTTTTCAAGCGAAAAAGTATTCTGTCCGCTGATTTCATCATCGGGATAATACTCGCTCTGCGGCTTCCTCAGATTTTCGCCCTGAGATGGGGTGTTGCCGCCCTGTTCGCCGCTACCACCGTTTCCGCCGATGTTTCCGAGCTTTCCGCATGCCATAAACGAAATCGTCATGAGCAAACAAAGCAACACTACTGCAATTTTTTTCATGTTCTCCTCCTTTTACCCGAATGTTTTTCGGGTATTACACAGTTTATAACTGTATTTACCTTATTATACAGTATATAACTGTATAATGTCAACAAAAAAAAGAGGCTTTTAAAAAATGGAAGAATTTAAAAACTTATCGAAAAATTTATCGGAAATGCGGAAGATTTACGGACTCACTCAAAAGCAGGTTGCGGAGAAATTAGGGATAAAATATCAATCATATCAGGCATACGAGCGCGGAACGGCGCTCCCGTCGCTCGGAAATTTCGTCAAGCTTGCAGACCTATTCGACGTTTCGCTCGATTCCCTCCTCGGCAGAAAGGACATTTGAATATTTTCCAATCAATCGGACTTTAAACAGCACACCTCAAAGTGTTCCCACTCGGCGGAGTATATCTAAGTTTTGGGCTAAATTGGGAGGAATGCCGTTGCCATGACTTATTGTTATTTTAATTTACTCAAAACAACAAAAAGTGTCCCCACTCGGCGGAATCGATGAAAGCCTTCACACCCGACGGAGCATATCATAAGCAAAAACTCAACTCGGGGGAAGGTGGCACGTAGTGCCGAATGAGGGGCTTCCCCAACATTGAAATAAGTGTACAAAACATCAAATAATCAACTTATAGGCTAGTTTTTATTGTTTAATCCAATCTTATTTCAAGTAGTCTATCATTATCAAACTATCTTATATAGTTAGCATGGTTTGTATAGTCCGCTCTTATTTATACTCTGCTTGCACCCCTCTTTCGTCGGCTGCGCCGACACCTTCTCCCAATTCAACTTTTTATGCTTATAACTTTCTCCGTTGAGTGCGAAGACTTTCTTCTTTTCAACTCTGCAAAATATATAACACTTATCCAATATTCTACATAGGGCGCGAACTTTCTTGTTTTTTAATTCGCGTACTCCGCCGGGTGGGAAGGCTTCCTGCCGCACAGCTTTACATTTAATAAAAAAATATTTTCGCCTTATTATATTGCGCCCCGTTCGGAAAACGAACGGGGCGCACCTTAAAACGTCTGTTATGACGCTTTGTATTTTGAAAGAAGTTTGACGAGTTTCATAAGCCCGACGGAAAGTTTTCTTCTCTCCTCGCATGAAATATTCCGCCTTGAAAAGTTCGACACGTTTGTTTCGAGGTCGTCTAAAACTTTCTCCTCGTCCGCGGTTAAATCGTACCTGCGCACTCTGTCGATATACGACAACACCTCGTTGAAATTAACTCCGTAATTATTCATCTCCTCTCCCTCAAACCCTTTAAATACAGGCAAAAACTCCGCCCGACGAAAAGGATTTTCAAACGAGTATTTCAGAACAAGCGATTCATCGGGCGCTTCACCGCTTTGAAAACAATCGTCGCCGCTTTCGTCGGATAAAAAGTCATCAAAACGCGAAAGCCTCGCTATAAGTCGTTTTTCCCGCATATTCAGTATTTCGCGCGAATTGAATTGAAGACATAAAAGCCAATATTCGGCGAACGACGCCGCGGCGATGAACAAGCTCCCTATACATGAAAAAACAAACTCGTCCTTTATCGGTTTCGAAAATAAATCGCAAACGATTTTCACTGCGGCAAGGGTGTAAACGGCAAGAGTTAGGGCAAGCATCGACGTTTTGTCCGCTCTGCGAATGCGGTAAACAAAAAAACCCGCAACCATGGTTATAAGAAAAACCGAGGCTACCGCGGACGAAACGATCACGGGATAAAAAACGCCGAAATCGAGCGAGGCGAGAATACCGAAAACATAATCGACAAACTTTTTCATAATGAATCATTGTGTGCAAAAGTCCGCATTTTTATACTTTCCTTCGCATAAATATTATGCAGGGGGAATGATTTTTGTATTACGATATAGACGCAAGAGTTTTAAAGGAAGCGGAATACATAGTAAAGCACAAAGCGACGGTGAGAAGCACGGCAAAAGTTTTCGGAGTTTCCAAGTCCACCGTTCACCACGACGTAACCGCAAAGCTTAAATATATCGACGAATACCTTTACGACGAAGTTAAAAAACTTCTGCAGGTTAACTTATCCGAACGGCACATAAGAGGCGGCATAGCCACCCGCAAAAAATACAAATATTAAAAAATATTATTTTCTTTTTGCCGAGAAAGAAAAGCGAAACGATAAAAAAGAAACAATTATGCTTACGAGGTTTAAATTGAGCAGCCACATCACAGCCCATGTTATCCATATATACTTTTTACAATAAGTCGCTGTATAAGTCGATAAACAGGCAAAATCACATTATCATCGATAAGCAAAACAACCTTTAAAGGCTTCATGTTTTCACCGTTCACCTCTATTTTTATGTACGTTTTGAAAAATTTCGTCTGATACTATTGACAAAGTTGTACGATTTGAATATAATAACAGTACAATAACATGAGGAGGTTTACACTATGTCGATAACGGCAACAGAATTAAAAGCAAATTTAAGCAAATATTTACTTCTCTCCGCTACGCAGGATATTTTTATCACCCGCAACGGTAAAGTAATTTCCAAATTAACCAACCCGTTTCAGGAGCGCGTCGACGTTGCAAAATCTCTTTTCGGCATTTTGCCTGCCGATATCACTTTAGAAGAAGCCCAAAAAGAGAGACTTGAAAAATTATGAGAGTTCTGATCGACACCTGCGTAATTCTTGACGCTCTTCAGGCTCGCGAACCTTTTGCGGAAGACGCAAACAACATTTTTCTTGCTGCGGCAAACCACTTATATAACGGGTACATCTCCGCAAAAGCAACGACGGATATTTACTATCTGACACACCGTCACACTCACAGCGACAAGGATTCGAGAGATATTTTAAATAAACTTTTGACTATTTTCGACGTCCTTGATACCATGGGTATCGATTGCCGCCGCGCTATACCATCCAAAACAACCGACTATGAGGATGCGGTTATGATTGAAACCGCTATACGCTCTGAAATCGACTGCATCGTTACGAGAAACACCGCGGATTATGACAATTCCCCCGTTACAATTTATACTCCGTCCGAATTTTTGAAAACATTATCCGACGAAAATTAATCATCAGGGACTGCAAGTTCAAAAGAATTTGCAGTCTCTTTGTTTTGATGTAGCTGAGAAATAGCAGGCAAACTATAAGAATTGCCACCGCGGTGATTCGCTTAATCTTTTTCATTCTTTTCTCGCCGCTCCTTGCGTTTTTCTTTTGATGATTTTATTAGTTTTATTATTTCCGACACAAGTTTTATGGGCAACGAAACTATAAAGATAACCGCATTCGGAACATATGGTAACAATGGGGCGAGCAAAACAAGAAGCAATACAAAAAAATTATCTATGGGCTTATCCGTATTGAACTCCGCGAAATGACTATCACACGCCCAAACGTAAAGCTTAAAACCGTAAAACGCAGTCCCGAATCATTCCCGAATTTTTAATAAATTATAATCTCAAACGTTTGCGGATAAAAATAAAGAAAGTAAACACGTTTCGCAACACGTTTACTTTCCCGAATTTTTCTTCTGTTCAGATTTATTTGATTCGTTTTTTATCGAGATATGACGGGATAAAGCTGAATCATATTGCCGCAATCGACCGTAAGTTCCGCGCCTGTGGTGTTTTTTGCGTGAGCGACGAAATACCATACCGCGTCGGCAATATCCGACCCTTCCGCAATCGCGCCGAGAGGCGAATACGCCGACGGCAAAGATTTGTAAAAATCGGGATTTTTATCCGTCCTGTCAGTATGAATCATACCGGGCAGAACCGCGTTCACTCTTATTTTATACTTACCGAGATCCAGCGCAAGCGCGCGCATCAAGCCGAGCTGTCCGCCCTTGGACGCGGAATATGCCGCTCTCTCTGGTATAGCCCTGTACGCGGTGTTGGAGTTGATGAAAGTAATGCTTCCGCCGCAATTTATCATTCGCCTCGCGGCGTTCCGTATTATACAAAAGTTCCAGCAAAGATTTGTGTTTATTACGCGCTGAAAATCGGAAAGCGGGCTTTGCAGGGGATCGAACCCGACTCCTAAATCCGCGGCGTTCAGCACCAGATCGGTTATAACTATTCCGCTGTCGTCCAACTCGGAAAAAATACGGCTCACACACTCTTCGTCGACGGTCCCGTCATCAAAGAGCGCGTTAAGAGTTTTTCCCGATATCTGTACGTTCGGATATTTTTTACGGTATTTTTCTTCCGCTGCCTTAACTTTTTCGGCGTTTCTCCCCGTAAAAACAACGTTCTCGCCTTCCTCGGCGAATTTCTCCACAATCGACGCGCCCGTGTTGACGCACGCGCCCGTTACGAATGCCCATTTTTTATTCATACAACTCACCTAAAAATAAAATTCTGTCTTCGGCGGACGGATATCCGTAAGCGCGCCCGTGTAATGACGTAAATTATGCTCGACGTAAGGATGTTTCAGGCATTCCTCTTCGTTGAGTTCTATGCCGAGTCCCGGTTTGTCGCCTATTTGTATTCTGCCGTTTTCGTAAACGAGATTTTCGTTCGTAACTTTTTTACGGTAGTCCACGTCGGAATACATTATTTCGAGAATGCAAAAATTCGGACAACACGCGGCAAGCTGGAGGGTTGCAGCGTTGGCGACGGGACCGCTCGGATTATGCGGCGCGAACGGAATATAATTCGACTCCGCGGCGGCCGCGATTTTTTTAAGTTCGGCTATTCCGCCGGCATGCGAAACGTCGGGCTGAATATAATCCGCGGCGCGAAGAACAAAAAGCTTGTTGTAATCAAAACGGGTATACAGCCTTTCTCCCGCGGAAATCGCTACGGGAGACTTATCCCGTACGGCTTTAAGCGCGTCTATGTTGTCGGGCGGGACAGGCTCTTCAAACCACATAGGTTTGAACTGCTCGAGTTCTTTGGCTATTTTTATGCCCGTAGGCACGTCGAATCTGCCATGTCCTTCTATAAGCAAATCCACGTCGTTGCCGACCGCTTCTCTTACTTTTGCAACGCATTCGAGAGCGATATCCAGATCCTTGTTCGATATTTGCATATAACTTTTTCCGAACGGATCCCATTTCATCGCGGTAACGCCGCGTTTTACGGCTGTTTTGGCTTTTTCGGCAAATTCGTCGGGAGTTTTCGCGCCCGAAAACCAGCCGTTTACGTATATTCGGCAATCTTCGTTCACTTTACCGCCGAGAAGTTGATATACGGGTACGCCGAGAGACTTACCCAAAATATCCCAAAGCGCGCATTCCACTGCCGAAAGCGCGCTCATAAGCACTGCTCCGCCACGCCAGTACGCGTCGCGGTAAATATCGTGATAATGCTTTTCTATCGTGCGGGGATCTTTGCCCGTCAGATAGTTTTTAATATGCTCTACCGCGCCGCAAAGCGCTTTTTCTTTATATTCGAGCGTACCTTCGCCCACCCCGCAAACTCCCTCGTCGGTGTAAACTTTTACAAAAACCCAATTGGTTCTGAAACAATCCACCACAAAAGTTTTTATGTCGGTTATTTTCATTTTAAAGTAATCTCCTTATAAATTTCCGGGATTATAACGTTGTCGCAAACGAGTTCTTTTCCCGTCATGTCGTCGAACATTCCGAAATGCGTGGGAACGACGAATCGTGTGTTTACGCGCTTCGCGAACTTCGCCGCGTCGACGGGGTTCATATTGTTTCCTCGCCCGTTTATCGGCAAAAAAACGGCGTCGAACTCCGTTTGAGGCAAACTTTCGAAAACGCGTTCGCTATATAGCGTATCACCCGTAACGTACAACGTTTTATCGTCGCAGGAAATCACCGCGCCTATCGCTTCCGGATCCGAGTGTTCGGCTTTCACGGCGATAAAAACCGCGCCGCCGACGCTGAAACTCGTGCCGCTTCTGAAATATACGCAGTTACAGCCCGAATATCTTTTCTTAGCCGCGAAATAAACGGACGGCGGAACGAGCAACACCGCTCCGACGTTGTTTTCAAGCAATTTATCGAGCGTTTCTTCGTCGTAATGATCCGCGTGAGAATGGGTTATCAGTATAACGTCGGGCTTTATTTTAAAAAACTTTTCGTCGATTTTTTGTCTGCGTACGTTTTGCGGCTCTGTTTCGGCTACGGAATTTGAAAGATACGGATCAATAACAAATGTCGATTTCTTACTTTTTATTAAAATGCCGTTTTGACCTAAAAATACTATCTTCATAAGAATATTAC
>JAJWOJ010000090.1 GCA_021635425.1 Clostridiales bacterium
AAGCGCGCTACCAAACTGCGCTACACCCAGATATCCCGCATTTGCTTAAAGATTATATAATATTTTTCAAAAAAAGTAAACCCTTTTCGATATGTTTTTTGAAAAAACTTTATTTTTTTTGAAAAAGCAATTTGCGGAAACCATTCCATTTACAAAAGATTATTTATTTTCCGGTCTCGGATCGGCATTTTTGATATATGTTTCCCAAACATTCAGACGGTCGCCCTCGCCGATTTGCTTTATGACTTTTGCGGGTACGCCCGCTATAATCGAATTCGACGGCATATCTTTCGTAACTACGGCACCTGCCGCAACAATAGAATTTTCGCCTATCGTCACCCCGCCGCATATAACCGAACCCGAACAAATCCAACAACCGCTTCCTATCGTGATCGGCAACGCATACTCCAAATCGTGTCTGCCGTCGGGATAATCGGCGTTCAATCTTTCCTCGGCAATAAACGGATGCATAGGCGTGGCAAGAGTTACGTTCGCGCCAACCCACACCCCGTCGCCGAAAGTTATGGGCGCAACATCGAGAAATGTCGAATTGTAATTGACAAAGCAATCCTTTCCGACATGAATATTGACTCCGTATTCGCAATAAAAGGGCGCAAAAATCGCCAGCCCCTTACCCTTTGAAGACGGAATCAGCTTTTCAAGCGCACGAGCTTTGGCTTTCGTTCTTCTCACGTCGATTTTATTGTATTTTTGGCAACGCGACATTCCTTCGATATGCCGTTTTGATACCTCTTCGTCCGACGGATTATAAAGCTTTCCGCCTACCATTCTTTCCCAATTATTCATAAGACTATCCTAATAAAAACTTTTGAATTCTTCGACGGTTTTGCGTTCGAAAAGCTTTAAAAGTTCGTCGAGCGGTTCTTTCTGTTCGTAAATAATGTTGTATACGGCGTTTGAAATGGGAAGCTCGACGTTGTATTTTTCGCCGAGAATCTTCAACGCCTTAGCCGTGGAAACGCCTTCCGCAAGTTTTTTGAAAGGCTTTTTCAGATATAAATCCTCGCCGTAAAGTCTGTTGTTGGAAAATTCCGAGAAAAGAGTGGTTTCGTAGTCTCCTAAATGGCACAACCCGTAAGCCGAAAGTTCGTTGCCGCCCATAGCCTTTATAAGCCTTGAAATTTCCCTTGCGCCGCGCGCCATAAGCGGACCTTTAAGTGTACATAAACCTCCTCCGTCCAGAATTCCCGCAGCGATGCCCATAACGTTTTTAGCCGCCGCGCCGACTTCGCTACCGATGATATCTCCGCCGTAATAAAACCTTATAAGTTTACTCTTGAACGCGTCGGCAAGGCTTCTTACGAGTTCGCCGTTATAACCGTCAATCACCATGCAGTTGGGTCTGCCCGCCGTAAATTCCTGAATATGCCCCGGACCTACCCACACGGCGATATTATTTTTATCGTAACCTTCTTCGAGCATGATTTCGGTGAGACGTTTACCCGTATTCTCTTCAAGCCCCTTCATGCACAAAACGATTTTTTTGTCTTTCGCGCCGAAAGCCGCGATTTCGCCCGCAAGAGAGCGAAGCGCCTGGGATTTTATGGAAATTATCAGCACGTCGGACGATTTTACCGCATACTCGAGTTCGGACGTTAAATTTATCCGCTCGTCGAGCTTGACGTATTCGTTTCCGCCCGTATTTTTAAGCTCCGAAAAAGCTCTGCCGTTTTCCCTGCCCCATTCGATTACTTCATGCCCGTTATTAACCAGATACCAGCTGATAAACGAACCCCATCTTCCGCAACCTAAAACGCTTATTTTCATTAAATACCTCTCTATAAGTCGATTAAACAGGTTTTTTCACCGTCATTGAGACAATTTTTCTTCCGTCTCTTTCTTCTCTTTTTTCTTAAAAGAGAACTTCTTTTCCTCGCCCTTGCAAAGCCTTATAATATTTTTATAATGCATTGCGACGATAAATATTCCCGCAAAGACAGATAAAATCAATTTTGAAAGGAAATAATGACTTACCCCAAAATAGACTAACAGCGAATAAGAAATCGGGAAAACGATTGCCGCGAGAATGGAACTTATCGAAACGATTTTAGTTATCGCAACAACTATTATAAACACGGAAATCGAAATGAGGAACACCCTCCAATCGATGGCAAGCGCGAGCGCCGCCCCAACCGTAACGCATTTACCGCCTTTAAACCCGAAAAACACGGGGAAAGAATGCCCGAACATACAAGCCGCGCCCGCAATGCACATATAGTCTACGCCGTGCGTATTCGCCTTATCGCCGAGCAAGCCGAGATAGAAACAAATACACATTGCGATAAGGGCTTTGCCGACGTCGCCGAGAAGAACGACAAGCCCGCCCTTCCAGCCGTAAACCCTCGCCATATTCGTTGCGCCCGCGTTGCCGCTGCCGTATTTTCTGACGTCGCCCCTGTAAACGAGCTTAGATACGATAACGGACGCGCTGCACGAACCTAAAACATAACCTATAACAATCGATAAAACAATTATCCACCAAACCATCGTGTCACCTCGGATATCTCGGCTTTTATTTTACAACAACGGCGAAATAAAGTCAATTATAATAGCCGCTCGCGCGCGCATTTACGCTTAATTTACACACTTGACGATACGCAAGACGGAAAAAATAAAAATTATTGCGGAATCGCGCTTAAGACAAAAAGGCTATCGCGGTTACGCGATAGCCTTTCGGTTTTTATAAACTTAGTTAAATAACTTACGGAATTATTCCATAACTGCAGTTGCGCCTGCTTCTTTGAGCTTAGCAACCATCTTTTCAGCTTCGTCCTTGGGAGCAGCTTCTTTAACTACGCCGCCTTTCTCAACCATGTTCTTAGCGTCAACAAGACCAAGACCGGTGATTTCTCTGACAGCTTTAATAACTGCGATTTTGTTTCCGCCGACTTCTTTCAATACAACGTTGAATTCGGTCTTCTCTTCTTCAGCGGGAGCAGCGGCAGCTACAGCGCCTGCAACCGCAACGGGAGCAGCAGCACTGACGCCGAACTCTTCTTCGATTGCCTTTACGAGGCTGTTGAGTTCAAGAACGGTCATACCTTTGATTTCTTCAATAAATTTTGCAATATCAGCCATTTTAATATTCCTCTCTTTTAATTATTATTTTCGCTTTTAAAATTAAGCGTTCTGCTCTTTCTTCTCTGCGACTGCGTTAAGAGCTACCGCCAAGCCGCGAACGATACCGGACAATGCGCCGGCAAGTTTTGCAACGAGAACGTCTTTGGACGGAATCGATGCGAGTTCTTTAACCGCTTTTACGTCAACGTATGCGCCGTCGACATAACCGCTCTTAACCGAAATCTTATCGTTGGTGTCCTTGCACATATCGCAAGCAACCTTAGCAGCCGCCGTCTCGTCGTGTCCGAAAGCTACTGCCGTGGGACCGTTGAGATCGCTGTCGAAATCGGTAACGTTGAGTTCGTTGAACGCCTTTTTAAGCAAGGTGTTTTTCAAAACCTTGTATTCGGTGTTCGACTCTCTCATTTTAGAACGGAACGCGGTATCTTCGGCAACGGTCAAACCTTTGTAATCGATAAGAATTATCGACTTGCTTGCCTGAATCTTTGCCTTGATGTCTTCTACAATTTGCTTTTTTGCCTCTTTGTTTGCTGACAAGTTTGTATACCTCCGTTTTAGAATTGAAAACAGCTCCCGACCGCGCGAAAATACGGTCGGGAGCCGATAAAATCATAACTCTCGTTTAACGTACCTCGGCGGGTAGCTTACAATATAAGCTTTACGACCTGCTGTCTTCGGTTATTTAACTGTAAATATTATACCACCGAAAAATGGTATTGTCAAGCGAAAATCAAACGTTTCCAAAAACAAAATTAAACGTTCTTGGGAACGACTTTAACGCCGGGACCCATAGTGCTGGTGAGCGTAACGCTCTTGATATACTGTCCCTTAGCTGCCGCGGGCTTCGCTTTAACGATTGCGTCCGCAAGCGCGTTATAGTTTTCGACGAGTTTGTCTTTGCCGAAGCTCTTCTTGCCGATTGCGCAGTGAATAATCGCCTGCTTGTCAAGTCTGTATTCGACTTTACCTGCTTTAACGTCGGCGATAGCTTTTGCTACGTCCATCGTAACCGTTCCGCTCTTCGGGTTAGGCATAAGACCTTTAGGTCCTAACAACTTACCGATTCTACCAACAACGCCCATCATATCGGGAGTCGTAATAACGGTATCGAAATCGAACCAGTTGTCTTTCTGAATTTTAGCGACAAGCTCTTCCGCGCCGACGTAATCCGCGCCTGCAGCCGTAGCCGCGTCTGCCTTCTCGCCTTTTGCAAGGACAAGAACTCTGACGGTTTTACCTGTTCCGTTAGGAAGGACGATAACGCCTCTGACCTGCTGATCTGCCTGCTTCGGGTCTACGCCGAGCCTTACGTGAAGCTCGATCGTTTCGTCGAATTTAGCCTTTGCGTTGTTCAGAACGAGATCGATTGCCTCTCCCGCTTCGTATTGCTTAGCGCGATCGTACTGCTTCGCGCTTTCGGTATATTTCTTTCCGTGTTTCATTATTTAAGAATCCTCCTTGTGGTTATAACGAGAATTTCTTCTCTCCCACCTCTATTTTTATTCCTCGACGGTTATGCCCATACTGCGCGCAGTACCTTTGATCATGCTCATTGCCGCCTCTAAAGAAGCTGCGTTGAGGTCGGGCATCTTCGTCTTAGCGATCTCTTCAACCTGAGCCTTGGTGAGCTTTGCAACCTTGTCCTTGTTGGGCTTAGCGCTTGCAGTCTCGATTCCGCATGCCTTTTTGATAAGCACGGGAGCCGGCGGGGTTTTAAGAATGAACGTGAACGAACGGTCCTGATAAATAGTGATTACTACGGGAATAATCAATCCGACTTCGTTTGCCGTTTTTGCGTTAAATTCCTTGGTGAATCCCGGAATGTTTATTCCGTAAGGACCAAGAGTAGAACCGACCGGGGGTCCCGGTGTAGCTTTTCCGGCTTGTAATTGCAATTTTACGATTGCAGTAACTTTTTTAGCCATAGTTTCTCCTCCATAAAACGTGGTAATAACGAGAACGCCGATAGAATTTGGATTTTAGCGTTCCTCCCACTTTATATAAAACGGGCGAAAACCCGTTTTAAGCGTACTGAAATACCCCTTTCGGGATAATTATATATAATGATATCGTATTAAAGCGTATCGATAACGCCGAGCTTATCAAGCTGAACGAAATCAAGCTCGACTTCCGTTTCTCTGCCGAACATCGAAACCTTGACTTTCGCTTTCTGATTTTCCTCGTCAAGATCTTCGATAACTCCGATAAACGAATCGAGCGGCCCCGAGACAACGCGCACGCTGTCGCCGACTGCGAAATCGAAATGCTCGACCTTGTCTTCAAGGCGCATTTTCTTGATTTCTTCCTCGGTGAGCGGCACCGCCTTTCCTTGCGGACCGACGAAACCCGTTACGCCCCTCGTGTTGGTTAAAAGGTACCACATATCGTTGCTGTATACCATTTTTACGAACACGTAACACGGCAGAATCTTTCTCTGAACTATCTTCTTCTTGCCGTTGGCTTTTTCTTCTATGGTCTCTTCCGTGGGAATTTTAATGTCGAGAATCGTATCGGCAAGATTGTTGTTTTCTATGAGCTTTTCGATAGTATCTTTTACAAGCGCCTCATAGCCCGAGTATGTGTGAATGACATACCAATTCGCCGTTTCGGGATTTGCCATTGTTAAAGCACCTCACCGATTTTACAAACCAAAGCCGCCGCTTCGCTTCCTTTGCCCTGAACGAGTTTGAGAAGCTGCTGAAGCCCGAGGTCGATAACGAGTATGAGTACGAGCATTACGAGAACGGTTACCAAAACCGCGCCGAGACGTTTTAAAACGGTCGGGAACGTAGGCCAGGTGACCTTTTTAAGCTCGGACACGACGGCTTTGATCTTGCCGCCCATACGAACGAAAATATTCGGCTTTTTATTCGCGTTTTTCTTCTGAGCCTTTTTGTCGGCTTTTTCCGCGTTAGCCTGAGCGTTTTTATCGATTTTCTGATTGTCCATTTTCTGACTAACCTCCTGTCATAACGGGCTTGAGACGCTTCACGCGTTCGTTTAAGGCTTTCCCCTTATAAAAACATACGAAAACGCTCGCGCAACGCAACCTGCCTGCGCGATCGGCTCAAGCGATATTATACGGTCTCAAAAACACTTACTTCGTCTCTTTGTGGACGGTGTGCTTTTTGCAGAACGGGCAGTATTTATTAAGCTCGATTCTGTCCGGATCGTTTTTCTTATTCTTATAGTCGTCGTAATTTCTCTGCTTACATTCCGTGCAAGCCAAAGTGATTCTGGTTCTACTTCCTTTTGCCATATCTTTCGCCTTCTCAAAAAATTAACACCCCGTATGCGGAGTGCTAATTCATTTTACTATACCTTTAAAAGTTTGTCAACTGTTTTTTTGTGTTTTTTTTGTTTTTTAATCGTCTTTATCGTTTTTTGCCGATTTTCCGCTTTTTCGGCTCGTTATTTTGTACCGATTAAAAGTACCGATTAAAAACCGCTGCCTTGCTTATCTCCCGGCAAACCCTGTTTAAGCTTCCCGGAAAACAGCTTATTCTTCCGCGCCGACGGTCGTCACATCTTCCGCAGAAGTTTCGTCCGCTCCGTCTTCCCCGCCGCCGTAAAGGAACTGCTCGACCATTCCTATCGCGTCTACTTCCATGAATTTCGGGTTTTCTTTAAGCCCGTGCTGAGCGGCGCATTGATCGATAAGAATCTTCGCATATCTCATCGCGCGCCCCGATTTGATCCTGAGAAGAACGGGAACGGTTACGTAAGTCTTTTTGTCGCTCATGTCCTTGCAGTGGAATTTCGGGTCGGTTGTCTCTATATCCATGTTGAGATAAAGTTTAAGCGTCTTTCCCGCAACGGATAATTTAACGAACTGAAGCCTGCCCTGGTTGATACTGTCGAACTTCTTTGAAATTCTCGTTTTGAGCTTTTTGAAGCGCAACGCGTAGTTTTTAAGCTCGTCGTATCTGTCCTGAATGATTTCGTCCGCACGAAGCATTTTCTGAGCGAACGTGGGCGAGGGTATGTATTTAGGTGCGGTTTCGGGAGAATAAAATTCGCCGTCGCCCGCATAAACAGCCGTTGCGGCAACCTCGTCGGGATAATATTTTTCTTCGTCGGCGAGCGCAAGATTCAAAAGCTCGTCGGTAATGTCGAAACTGTCTTCTTTGACGGTTGCGGCAAAGCCGTTAGCCGCGATCAGATCATCGTCTAAATATTTACCCGTGTATGTTCTCATAAACGCACCTCTCTCCGATTAAAATACCGCAAAACGCCCGCATTTTTCGCGGATACGTTTCGGATTTCAGAAAAAAATAGACTTCTATATATACATTATATACTAC
>JAJWOJ010000091.1 GCA_021635425.1 Clostridiales bacterium
TTTTAACGGTGGAGGTCTGTGTCGCGGCAAGTTTTCCTTTCTGATCCGCCGCGCTGAAATCATATTCGTAAACGTCGAGCTGGATGTAGCCTTCGAAACCGATTTTGTGTGCAGAACCTGCTTTATCGAGCATTGCCTGCGTTAACTCAGGTTTGGAAACGACGGCTACCGACTTTTTAGCGGATATCGTCGGGTATGCTTTTGAAGTTGCGACGACGACTATATCTTTATCGCCGTCAACGTTATCCGCCGCAACGACGGTGAACTTGTTCCCTTCTGCCGAAAATTCTTTTGCATACTCCTTTCCTTCGATGATTTGCCAATCAACTCCTGTATCGAAGCCTTTTTCGCCGCCCGTTACCGTTGCGGTAAACACCGCCGAAGCGTTTTGCGCGGAAGCTCCGCTCTTGATTGTTGTAGTCGAACTCGTGATAGCGATTTTTACCTTAGAAACGTCGAAAGGTTCTTTATAAGGAACGAATCTGACTTCCGCGCTCTTGTCTGTCGTATAAGACGAACCGTCTGCGCCTCTTACGTTTGCGCTTACGACGATCGTATGCTCTTTTTCGATATCTTTGAGCTGATAATCGGGTTCGTTTACCCATTCTCCGCTTCCGCCGTCAACTTCGACGATATAAACGTTTACGTTTGCAATCGCGTCCCAGGTGACAAGACCGGAGTTGTCTACTTTTACGTTCTGGGGAGCGGTTGTTTTAACGACGTCGGAACCGCTTTCCGACTCGCTCGACGGCTTTTCCCCGCACGACGTAACAAACGCAAAGGTCATCGCAACTGCTAATATTAAACCGATAATTCTCTTTATTTTCATTGCTCTGCCCTCCTTATGCGTTGTAATCGTATTCTATCGCGACGCTTACCGTTCTGTCCGTTTTCGTCGTATATTCGTAATTTACGCTTGCAATCTTTTTGCCCGTAAACTTTGCTTTAACCGTAACGTCGCCCTCCGCCTGAGGCGCGCTGCCCGCAAAAAGCTTGCCGAGATTTTCGGCTTTAACCTTGCCCGTAAACTCGCCTTTTTTGAATGTGTAATCGCTTTCGAAAACACTCAAATCAAAACTTATTACGACAAGAGCCGATCTGTCGATTTCGCCCTCTTCCGTAACGGTGTCGGTTTCGAAATCCATTTTGTAATCGTTAAGCTTTTTTTCCGTGGTTACGATTTCGGCATTGTCGCCCGATTTGAATGTTAAGACAGCGGTTTTTCCGTAAACCTGCGTATCTCCGCTCTTAATTTCGGACACTTCGGTGACCTTTTTTACGGTGGTCATCGATTGCGCGTAATAATCGCTTAATTTTTCCTTTTTAGCGCCGCCCCCGAGAACGAGGATAAGCGTTATCGTTACCGCTATGGCGACGATCAAAACCGCCGCCGCGATAATTGTTTTTTTATTTTTAACGTTCAATTTCATGCGCTTTCACCTCAGAAAAATCTCTTTTTTAATACTATCGCGAGAAGACCTGATAAAAATCCGATACCCGTAACGTCTGCCGCGTTTGCCGAGGCGGAAGCCTCAGAAGTTTTAAACTTAAAGCCCGAAAGCTCGTCGATATCCTTAGCTTCTTCTTCGACAGAGTTCAGATAGTTTGCAAACGAAGCCGAGAACGCCGAAAACTTTTCGTTGCTTAAGATATTTCTTTCTTCGGCGGTAAGCTCGTCGATTTTAAGCGTAATGTCGCGCAAAGTTCCGAGATATCCGATATCGAAAGTTTCGGGAAGGGCGTTTATCGCTTTTTCTATGCTCTTTACGTTATCCGTTGCCGTGTCGAGTTTCAGAAGTCTGATCTTTTCCTTTGCGTCGGCAAGAACCTTTTCAAGTTCTTCCCATTCCGCGATGTCTACGCCGAATTTGTCGCAATCTTCTTTTTGCTTCTGAGCGGCGTTCATAGCGGTTATTGCGCTTGTTACCGTCTTTTCGTCAAAAAGAGTTATCGAACCGAGTTTTTCCTTTATTTCTCTTGCGGATTTAAGGAACTCGGACGTATATTTATCCATTACGATTTTTCCGCTTCTGCTCGCTTCCTCGACCTTTCCGAAATATGCTTCGTAAATAAGCGAATCGTAACCTTCGAGATTTTCGTTAGACGGAAGCACCATGTTGATTGCGGAAACGCTTCCCGCCAACGCGACGAAGTTGCAATAACAAAGCTCGTACTGGAAGATATCGGGATATGCGTGCAACAATCCGTATCCTGCCGCTTTTTCGTCGAGTTTAAGGTTGCTGTTGTATTTGTTTTCGAGAACAGGCGCTTTATACGACGAGAAGTGAACGGTAAGTTCTACGTTTCTTCCTCTGTAACCGTAAAACGCGTAGTTGCCTATATACTCGAGAGATTCGGGGAAGATAATATCGGTTATCTGATCGTTCTGGTTGCCCGCGAACGCGTCGATTCTCGTCGTACCTTCGTAAACGTTGAGATATTCCGTTCTGTCATCGTCCTCGTCTCTGAGATTTGCGGGAACGGACGAAAGCTGCCGGTTGCCGTTTTTAAGCTTGACGTAAAGCGAACCTTCGTTTAAAAGAACGCTTCCGAGATCAACGGGTTTATCGTAACCCGATTCTCCGTCTCTTGTTTTGAATCTTCTGAGATAGGTACATCCGTAGAACGCGGCTTCGCCGACGCTTTTAAGATTTTCGGTAACCGTAAACTCTCTGAAGTTTTTGTTAGTTATCGATTCAAATGCGTTGTTCCCTATTTTTTCGAGTTTATAAGCAAAGAAATCTTCGATATTTGTGTTTTTGAACGCATATGCTCCGACTTCTTTAAGCGAACCCGCGCTAAGCTGCCCCGAAAGGGCTGTACAGTTCATAAACGCCGCTTCGCCGATGTATTTCGCTTCGGAAATGTTTATCCCGTTAAGTACGGACACGTCGTCGCGGTTTGCGGGAAGAGGCTGAGTGAACGCATAATCTCCGATATACTCTACGTTATCGAGGTTTACCGTCTTTAACGCGTTGCACATCGCGAACATATATTTACCGACTCTCGTAGCCGAGCCGCCGAGCGTAACTTTTTCGAGAGACGAACAGCCGTAGAACAAATAGTTTCCGTTGAAGTGCATCAAATCTGCCGCGTCGCCGTCTTTCGTATCGACGTTCGAGGGGAAAGAAACTTCATCGGGAACGGTTATTTCTCTGAGCATATAGCAACCGAAGAACGCGCCTTCGCCGATATTTCTCAAGGTAGACGGAAGGGGTATCGTCGTGAAGATCGGTCCGTTCGTAAGGTTATAACCCGCAAACGCGCCGTCTCCTATCGTTTCAAGCGTTTCTTCTCCGTTTTCTTTGGTAAATACAACCGCGGAAAGAGCCGAACAGTTTGCAAACGCGCCGTTTTCGATTGTCTTAACTCCGTAAAGTTCTGCCGTTTCGAGTTTCGTACAACCGTAAAACATCTGCATCGGAATAACTTCGGTAACGTTGTCGAAGACAATCTTTGTAAGGTTTTTGGAATTGGTGAAGGTCGCGTTGCCGAGTTTCAACTCGCCGTTCGTTCCTTCCACTCTTACAAACTCCGCTCTCACAAGCGCGCCGCAGGACTGGAATACGCCGAGTCCTAATTCTCCGCCGCCTTCGCCGATTCTGACCGTAGCCGATTCGAGATAAGATTCGAAGAACACGCCTTCGCCGAGCTTCGTGCCGTTTTCAAGATTTAAAACGACTTTCTTTATTCCCGAAGTTCTGAACGCGTAGTTTCCGAACGATTTAACGTATTCGATATTCTCTACCGTAAGACCTTTGACTTTGTCGTTACCGTCTTTTACCGTTCCTGCAAACGCGAAAGCATAATCCCCGATAGTTATATTGTTGTTTTCGGGAAGAATTACTTCGGTGAGTCCTTCGCAATATTCGAATGCGTAAGAACCTATTTTGCAATCGGGATTCTTTATTATAAGTTTGGATATCTTCACTCCGCTGAACGCGCCGGAAGCGATTTCGTCAACGTCTTCGCCTACGACGTAAGTTCCGTAGTCAACGCCCGTTACGGCAAGATATATCGTCCTTCCGTCTTTGGAAGTGAGAAGTCTTCCGTCGGCAGACGTACCGTATTCGGCGTTTTCGGGATCGACCGCAAACTTCGAAAGATTGCTGTTTCTGAATACCGATCCGTCTACGCTTGTAAGTTCGGTCGTCTTTCCGAACTCGAGCGTTGTGAAGTTGTTTTTGATTTTATCGGGGAAACGTCTTCTGAGCGTCGTATCCGTTTCGTCCATATAGAAGCAATAGTTGCCGAGAGACGTCTTTCCTTCGGGAAGCCTGAACGTTACAAGACCCGTTGCGTTATAGAAAGTCTGATCGCCGAACTTATCTATCGTTACGCCGTCGCCATAGACGAAATCCGTGAGCGATACGCATCTCGAGAACGCGCCTACGCCGATATTAAGAAGAGAATTTTTGATTTCCACTCTCTTCAGCTCGTAGCAGTTTGCGAAAAGGTAGTTCGGAAGCTCCGTCTTTTCGTAGAGCGTTACGCTTTCAAGCCCCGATCCCGCGAACATCGCGTAAGAAAGCTTGGTGTGTTCGTTCATCCGAACGGTTTTAAGCGAAGTGCAGCTCTGAAACGCGCTCGCGCCTGTGTTACGAAGGTTTCTGATATCCGCCGATTCTAAAGCCGTGCAGCCGTCGAAGGCTTTTTCACCTATCGCGTAAACGTTGGAAAGGTTAATCTTTTTAAGTTTTACGCAATTTCTGAACGCCTGCGCGCCGACAACTATCGCATCTTTGTTAAGTTTACCCTCGACCGCGTTTCCGTTTCCGTCGTTTATACCGATTTTCGAAAGACTTTTGTTCAACGCGAACGAGTATTCTCTGATATATTTGACCGTTGACGGAAGGACTACTTCCTCGAGTTTCGTGCAGTTATAAAACGCGTATTTCTGAATTTCCTCCACGCCTTCGGGAATGATTACCTTCGTAATCTTATCGTTGGACGAAGGTATTTTGTTTGCGTCGTAATCGTCGTCGTCAAGCTGCACGTTTTTGTCCGTAGTGTAAAGACAGAATGCGAACGAACCTATATACAGAATTCCCTCGTCGTCCGGGATCGTAACGACTCCGTTTTCGTCGCCCGTACCCTTATACGCGACAAGCATTCTGTTTTCGATGACGAACGGACTTTTTACGTTTATCGTTATCGTTGCGACGATAGGCGAATCGATGCCCGTTGTTTTATCCGTTGCCTTTAGTTGGATATACGCAGAGCCTTCTTTAAGCGCGGTAACGTTTCCGTCTTTATCGACGGTTACAAACTCATCGTTACCCGACTTGTAAGTAAGCTCGTATTTATCCGCGACATACCAGGGCTTTATCTGATTGTAAAGTCTGATTTTTTCGCCCGGGTACATGCTTATAGTTCCGGTTGTCGCGTTGACGTAGTTTACGTCGCCCGTACTTCCGATTTCACTCGTTTGAGCGGCTCTCGAATATGCGAACGTCGTTTTGAAATGCGAGAACCTTATATCTTCCAGAACATCGTCCTGATAAGAAGGCTCGGTTACACCCGCGCTTCGAAGTGCCGTGGCGACAAGTTCCGCGTCTTCCGCGGGCTTGGCGTTAATAATGATAACCGCCTGATTGCCTTCATATTTTTCGGATACAGTAACCGTTGCTCTGCCTGCTTTTTTAACCTTGAGAAGACCTTGCTCGACTTCGATTATGCTCGCGTCGGAAGAAGTCCATACAAGATGTTTGAGATATTCCGCATTTTCTCTGTTTTCGCCAATCGTTGAATCCGCCGTGTAAAGATACTGCGTAAGATCAACCATCGTTTCCGCCGTTACGGGGAGAATGAGAAGTTCGGCGCTGTCTTTTTCGCCAGTTCTCGTAAATTTGAAATCTCCTCTCGTCCCGGGAAGCTGACAAAGGAAAATATCGGAGTTGAGCGCGTAATCGTCAACCGAGAACGCCAAAGCGTTGGGGATTATCGCGTCGTTATATATATCGTCAAGATAATCGGTTATCTCGAAGCTTACCGTCGTATCGCCGCCCTTAACAGGATTTGTTATAGGAATCGGATTTTTCGTAAGGAAGGTATAAGACGAACTCGACGTGAAGATTATCGGCGTTATCGACATCGCATACTGATTGTCATATACCGTCACATCCATGAAGTAATGATCTTTTTCATCCGAACTGTCATATTCTTTGCGGTATTCGACCTTCTTTATGACGGGCGCTTCGTTATCGAGCGTGAAATCAAAGCCGTAACTGTTACGCTTGTTTGTCGTAAGTCCGCCGTCGCCGTAATCGAGAGTACCCTGCATTTTAAACTCGTAAACGCGGTTGTTAACTAAGCCGAGCGACGTCGAATACAATCTGAGATAATCGTAATACGGCATCGGGCTTCCGCCTTGCGAATAAGATTTTAACGAGTTGTAATCGATATACGACCAAAGCTCTTCGCCCGTAGCCTTATCGGTTATCGTGAACGTCATCGTTTTAGCGCCTCTGAGAAGACCTGCGAGAACGACCGAGATTCCGTCGATTGAACCGAGTGTGTCGGATATCGCGATTTTATCTTCCGAAGCGGGGATTTTGCTGTATTTCGACTCGTCGATATCGTAAAGATACGTGCCGAGCGGAATCATGTAGTTGTAGAAATACTGACCGTAAGGCGTCGTCGCGTAATAATCGGCTTTGATTTTGTCATCGTCGTCGATTTCGGGATCGTGTGCCGTAGATTCGACTTCATAATAAGTTTTATCGAACATCGGAGCTTCCGTCCAATCGCCGTAAAACGCAAGGAAAGGAGCGTTGAGGTCGATCTCTTCGTTTACCCCCGCAAGTTTTACGAAACCTTCGACGTACATTCCGTTTTCAAAGTATTTTTCGATATATTTCTTGTCTTCCGCACTGAGTCTGTATGTGACTTTAACGGAAACCTTGTTCCATTCGGTCGCGTCCGTTCCCGCCGCGTTGGCTTTGACGGTTATTCTGTTTCCGCTGACGCTTCCGTTACCCGAAACAAATTCAACTGTTACGTTGTCGTTCGTAAGAAGATACGGAGTTTCCGCAACGTGCTTATCGTCGGAAGTAGATACGCTTTCGGTCATGCCGACGAGCGAGAAATCATACGAAATATCCTTTTCGCTCATGTTTACGACGTTGAATTTCATTTCGTATACGCCGGATCTGCTCGGGTCGTCGTAAAGTTCGAGCTTGGTTCTGTCCGAACCGTCAACCGTGATATAACCCGTCGTCGTCGTGGTTCTTCCGATATCTGCAAGACCTGCGCCCTGTTTTCTCGGCGAATACGGATTGTTTTCCTCGTTTATAGCGATGCCCGCCGTGGACATCATAAGCTGATTTGTAAGGTTTTTGATTTCCTTTGCAGTAAGCCGGTCGCCGTAGTTATCTTTGAGATACTGGCGGATAAG
>JAJWOJ010000539.1 GCA_021635425.1 Clostridiales bacterium
ATTTTATCCTATCGAGTATGATAAAATCGAAAAAACCGTATTTTACGGTAAATATAATATTATGCGTATTTTCTCCGCCTCGACAAAATATACGATAGGCGAATATATAAGGGTGAGACGGCTTTCCGAAGCGGGAAAACTTATCAGCGGAACAGATAAAACGATAACCGATATCGCTATGGAATGCGGTTATTCTTCATCGGCAAGCTTCGCGAAGGCTTTCAAGCAATTCAACGGTTTTTCTGCCGTAGAATGCCGCACAAACAAAAAATACAAATATATTCCCGCATTGAAACTCTGCCCCGATATTCAGCCGATAAATTGTGAGGTTGTTTGTTTTGACAGAACATGCTTTATCGGTTACGGGAAAAGATTTAAAGGCAAGGCGGAAAGCAGAATGAAGCAAGATGAAGCTTTTATTGTATCTACAAGGCGAATGCAGGACGCTTTGCGATTGTTCCGAAATCAGAACGATTTTAATTATTGGGAAATTATGGAAAACTTCGACGAAACGGGGTATGATTATTTTTGCATGGTCGAACGTGAAACTTCTCCCCTCGATTTCTCAGCTCTTGCCGAAAGAAGCAAAGAAAAAGACTTTGATTTTTCATTTGCCGAAGCCGAATTAAAAGAATTAGCCTCCACGTTGGATAAAAAAGAAATCATCGGCAAATATGCAAAATTTACGGATGAATACAGAAATTTCCCCATGCAAGGTCTCGACGGATTTACGCAAAAGGCATATTTCAGTCTTGAAAAGCACAATTACAAAAGGGACGAAATAAGACCCGAACTACTCTGTGTTCATTGGACAAAGCGAGACAGAATATCCGAAAGACATCTCGAACTTTTTATTCCGATAAAATAGAAATCATTTATAATATTTCGTGTTTTTATCTATGACAAAAACGGTTTTTAATTATCTATGAAGAACGATATAAACTCTTCTCGCCCGGCGAAAAAGCTTTCCCTTCTGTGAAAGCGGCACGCAAATGCCGGGATAAAAAGCTTTCCCCTTCGGGGAGAGTGGCGCGTGAGTGCCGAGAGAGGTCTTCGCTTGGAAAAACTATTGATGAAAGCCTTCCCACTCGGCGGAGAAAATTTAAGTTCCGACTCGAATTGGGAGGAAGGTGGCGGCGCAGCCGACGGATGAGGGGCAATCCAGCGGTTAAAATAAGCATTATAAACAGGCTATATT
>JAJWOJ010000092.1 GCA_021635425.1 Clostridiales bacterium
TCTTTAAAGAAACTCGATCGGAGGCAAAAATGGAAACAAAAGGTAAAAAAATTGCTTATCTCGGTGTAATGCTGGCTTTGGTTTTTGTGCTTTTAACACTTGAAACCTACGTTTTTATTTATCTAATCAAGCCATCACCGGCATTTCTCAGCATTCCCCTTGCAATAGCTATATGTTTAAGAGGAAAAAAATCCGACATGTTCGTAGGAGGAACGATTCTCGGTTTATCTTCGTTTATTTTATCTTTTATTGTTGGTTATGCTGCTTTTTATAACCCGCTTATTTCGGTATTGCCACGTGTTTTAATTGGAATTGTGGTCTACTTTGTGAATAAGTTTTTTACGTTTGTTTGCAAAAATGCAAAAAGTTCTTTTGTACGTGAAATACTTCCTTTATCTATAAGCGGAGCAATAGGTGTACTTACAAATACGGTTTTAGTAATTTCAATGCTTGTTATATTTGATTTTTCAGGCTTAAGTGCGGTTTTTGCAACAATTATGTCCTTTAATTTCACGATAGAATTTATTGCGGGAATAATACTGGTTCCGATAATCGTTAAAGTTTTAAGAAGGGTTTCACGAATATGATTTTTTGTATTGATATAGGCAATTCGAATATTAAATACGCTATTTTCGACGGAAAGGAAATTAAAGCTTCCTTCCGCGTTACGTCGCAGAGAAACGCCACGAGCGACGAATACGGAGTTATCGTCCGCGATCTTTTAAAATCGGCGGATATTCCGCGCGAAAAAATCGACGGTGTAATAATGTCGTCGGTCATTCCCTCTTTAAACTACACGATGGAGCATATGTGCCGCGATTACCTCGGGTTAACCCCGCTTATTGTCGGCCCCGGGATTAAAACGGGCTTGAACATCAAAGCGGATAACCCCAAAGAAGTCGGAGCGGATATTATTGTCGATTCGGTAAGCGCGATTCATCGCTACGGAAAAGGTACGCCGATTATTTGTATCGATTTCGGAACGGCTACGACGTTCGATATCATAAACGAGAAGAGCGAACTTGTCGGCGTGGTTATTTCGCCCGGAATAAAAGGTTCTCTCGATTCGCTTGTAAACAATACGGCGAGCCTTCCCAATATCGAACTCGAAACGCCCCCTTCGATCCTTGCAAAAAATACAATCAATTGCATGCAGGCGGGTATCGTGTACGGATTTGCGGGGCTTGTCGATAATATCGTTTCAAAAATAAAAGAAGAGCTTAGTCGTCCCGACACGAAAGTTATCGCAACGGGCGGAATGGGGCAAATAATTCAAAGGGAAGCAAAATTCATAGATAAATTCGATCAGACGCTGACGCTTAACGGTCTCAGAATTATCTATGAAATGAATGCGAAAAAATAAAAATGAGCAGACAAGTTCAGATAGGAAAAATCAAAATTGGCGGTGATAATCCTGTTGCCATACAATCTATGGCAAACATAAAAACTTCAAAAATCGCCGATGTTATAAGGCAAATTGAAGATTTAACAGATTTAGGCTGCGATATAATCAGAGTGTCTGTGAAAGATGACGACGACGTGAGCGCGCTTAAAGAAATAAAAAAACATATAACGATTCCGCTTGTCGCCGATATCCATTTCAACTATAAATACGCTCTCGGCGCGATCGATAACGGGGTTGATAAAATAAGGATAAATCCCGGCAATATCGGAAGCGAAAAAAACGTTGAAGAAGTCGCAAAGGCATTGAAGGCGACGGGTATTGCCGTAAGAGTCGGCTCCAACTCCGGAAGCGTTGAAAAGGAACTGCTTGCAAAATACGGAAAAAACGAGGTCTCGCTTGCCGAAAGCGCGTTGAAAAACGTTGCCGTATTGGAAAGGTACGGAGTTGAAAATATTGTCATTTCCGCTAAAGCAAGCAATGTTCCCTTAACCGTAAAAACTTATAAATATCTGCATGGCAAAACGGATTATCCGCTTCATGTCGGCGTAACGGAAGCGGGAACGTACAACTCGGGAATCGTTAAAAGCAGCATCGGAATAGGAAGTCTTTTATTGGACGGGATAGGCGATACGATAAGAGTTTCGCTTACCGCCGATCCGAGAGAAGAGATTGTCGCCGCAAAAAGAATTTTAAGAAGCGTCGGCTTAGACGAAAATTACGTCGAAGTAATCTCCTGTCCGACCTGCGGAAGGACGGAATACGACAGTATTTCCCTTGCCGATAAAGTCGAAAATATGACTTCCGGCATAAAAAAACATCTGAAAATTGCGGTTATGGGGTGCGTTGTCAACGGCCCCGGGGAAGCCGCCGACTGCGATCTCGGAATCGCGGGAGGAAGCGGATTCTGCGCGTTTTTCAAAAACGGGGAAATATATAAAAAAGTTCCGTTTGAAAACGCGGAAAAAGAATTTTTAAAGGAAATCGAAAAACTTGTTTGATTATATAAAAGATATTTTGCCGAAAATACGCGACATCGACGAAGAAATCGGCAGAATAAGGCTTAAAAAAATCGTTTTACATACAGGCGGAAACGCCGAGTTCTTCTTCATATGCGATAAATCCGTAAGCGACGGAATCTGCATGAAAATAGAGGACGTTTTAAGGAAATATTTACCTGCGTCGTTTACGGAATGCAGAGTTGAAGTTGCAAAAATCGTTGCCGATCCCGAACTTGTTTCGGGGGAGATTTTCAATTATCTTAAATCGCAGTTCATGTCGATCGCGGGCGGAATAAAAAAAGAGCAGATTTCCGCCATGCCGCCCGAAAACGGGTGTTGCGAGTATGAATTGAACGTTGACGAAGACGTTTTTTCTTATCTTACGGCAAACAACGTTACCGATAAGATTTCCGCGCATCTGTATGAAAATTTCTGTTGTTTGTTTAAAGGTAAAGTCAATAGTATCGGCAAGACGCAAGCAAACGGCGAGATTTTAAAACAAAAAGTCAATTCCGCCGAATACGAAACGATAAAATGCAGAACGCTTCACGTGGGCGATCCCGTCAAGATATGGGGCGAAGATATAGAAGGAACGGCAATTTATGCCGCGGACGCGGTATATGCGCAGGGAATGTGCTGTTTTGCGGGGATCGTAACTTCGATAAATCAAAAAGAAACTCAAAAAGGAAAAACCTTTTACATAATAGAGCTTGACGATAAAACGGGCAAAATTCAAGGAAAAATCTTCATGACCAAAGAAAAGGAAAAGAAGATAGACAAAATTCAGATAGGCACTCAGCTTATCTGCAGAGGCGATCTGAGTATGTTCAACGGTGCGCCGAGTTTTAAAATTTCCGACGTTTCTTTCTGCGTTTTTCCCGAAAACTTCGTCCCGGAAGAAAGGGAAAGCAAGTCTGTTCCCGAATACTATACGTTTGTTAAGCCGGAAAAACTCGAAGAAATGTCGCAAGCCGGGCTTTTCGACGCGGTTAAAGCCGTTCCCGAATGCCTTAAAGGCAAAACATTCGTCGTTGTCGATATCGAAACCACAGGTCTTTCTTATCTCGGCGGCGATAAAATCACCGAAATAGGCGCGGTGAAAATCGTTGACGGAAAAATCGTAGACAAATTTCAGACTCTTATTAACCCCGAAAAGAAAATAAGCGAGGAAATCACGAAGCTTACGGGCATCGATGATGACATGGTTAAGGATATGCCCACAATCGGTAAAGTAATACCCGATTTTTATAAGTATGCCGACGGAAGTATTATGGTGGGGCATAACCTCGATTTTGACTATAAATTCATTAAATTTTTCGCAAAAGAAGAGGGTTATATCTTCAAAAACGAAGGAATCGACACCATTCCGTTTGCAAAAGAGGTTGTTCCACGGTTAAAAAATTATAAACTGAATACCGTTTGCGATCATTTTTCAATCGAATTTCTGCATCACAGGGCTTTGTCGGACGCGCACGCTACGGCTAAGCTTTTCCTCGAACTTGTCGAATTAAAGAAAGATTTGCCTGATTTTATGTAAAAGAACGTTCAAACGCTTGCTTTTGCGCGAAAAATATGGTAATATATATATGCTTAATACGATTTACTCGATATTGAGAGCGGCTCCTGCCGCTCTCAAATTTTTATATGGAGGGTATATGAAGTTTAAAAGCGTTGAAGAAATCGATAAAGTTATACGCCCCGTTGCGGACGAAATGAATATCGAAATAGTAGAAATTGTTACGAAAATAAGTAAAAATCCGTCGCTGACCGTGTATATCGACAAAGAGGACGGAGTAGACCTCGACGCGTGCGAGAAATTCCACAACGCAATAGACCCAGTTCTCGACGAAATCGACGCGTCGTTCGGCGCGGCGTATACGCTTAACGTATCCAGCCCGGGGCTTGATCGTCCGCTAAAAACGGCGAGAGATTTCGAAAAAAGAATAGGTAAAGACGTCGAGATAAAGCTTGCGACGCCGTTGCAAGGAAAAAAGTATATGGAATGCAAGCTTGTAGGCTACGATGCAAACAACGTTGTTTTGAACGACGGCGAAAAAGATTTCAAGCTTCCTCTTACAAAAATAGAAAAAATAAACGAAGCAATTAAATTCGACTGATTTCGTTAAGGAGATAAAATATGAACAACAAGGAATTTTTCCTTTCGATAGAAGACCTCGAAAGAGAGAAAGGAATAAAGCAAGAGCTTTTGATCGAAACGTTGAAAAACGCGCTTGTTTCCGCATATAAAAAGCACACGGGAACGAGCAGCGACGTTGAAATCGACATGAATCCCGAAAAGAAAACCGTAAGATTTTTTGCGGTTAAAACGGTTGCGGAAGAAGTTGTCGATCCCGAAAAAGAAATTTCTTTGGAAGAAGCCCGCGAAATTAAAAAATCGTATAAAGTCGGTGACGAAGTGAAAACGGAATTTGTTCCGAAGGAGTTCGGAAGAATCGCCGCGCAGACCGCAAAGCAGGTTGTTTTTCAGAAACTCAGAGAAGCCGAAAGAGATAATACGCTTGCGGAATTCGAAGATAAAGAAAACGAAATCAAGGCTTGCACCGTAAGAAGAATAGAGGACAAAAACGTCTTCGTCGAAATCGGCGCGGGCGAAATCGAAGCGTTGATGCTTCCTCAGGATCAGGTTCCTACGGAAACGTATAACGTCAACGATAAACTTATGGTTTACGTCAAGAAAGTAAGAAGCATGGGTAAGAACGCTCAGATACTCGTATCGAGAACGTCTCCCGGGCTTGTAAGAAAGCTTTTCGAAAACGTCGTTCCGGAAATCGCGCAAGGTATAGTTACCGTTAAAGCCGTCGCGAGAGAACCGGGACAGAGAACGAAAATCGCCATCGTAAGCAACGATCCGAACGTAGACGCGGTAGGCGCATGCGTAGGTAATAAAGGAATGAGAGTAAACGAAGTCGTCAGAGAACTCGGCGGCGAAAAAATAGATATCATTCCGTGGAGCGAAGACCCGCTTGAATTCATCGCGAAAGCACTTTCTCCCGCAAAGGTTCTGAAAGTCAGCGCGATCGAAGGCGAAAAGATTGCGAGAGTAGTCGTTCCCGACGATAAACTTTCGCTTGCAATCGGTAAAGACGGACAAAACGCTCGTCTTGCCGCAAGACTTACGGGTTGGAAAGTCGACGTCAAGAGCGAAAGCAAGGCAATGCTCGAAGAACAGCAGAACACGGCTTCGGACGAAGACGTAACCGAAGAAGATTTTGAAAACGTCGAAGGTAAAACCGAATAAGTAAAACCGAGTTTTGGAGAATTTATGACCGGGAAAAACATTCCGATTAGAACCTGCATAGTTTGCAGACGCGAATTTGAAAAAAAAGAGCTGTTAAGAATAGTTAAAACGAAAGACGGGAATTTCCGTGCGGATAAAACGGGAAAAGCCGAAGGCAGAGGCGCGTATATATGTCGCTCGCCCGAGTGCTTCAATAAGCTTTTGAAAACGAAATTTTTAAATAAGGTTTTTAAAACGCCCGTTCCCGATTCGGTTTACGCCGAGATTGAGGAGGAACTTCTTGGAAAGAATGGGTAAATCGTTTGCTTATCTCGGGTTTGCCATAAAATCGAGAAAGCTCAGAACGGGTATAAACGCGATAAATACGTTAAAAAAAGACGTGTATCTGATTATCGTTTGTTCGACGGGCGAAAAAAACGCCCGAAAAGAAGCGGAAAAACTTTCCGTAAAATTTAACGCTCCGCTGATCGAATCGGTTACTAAAACGCTTGAGGAGATTACGGGCAAGGAAAATTGTAAGGTTGCGGCGGTGACGGATGAAAATCTGGCAAAAGCAGTATTACAGAATCTCGGAGAAGATTTCAGGGTTTTAAACGGAGGTCATAAGGATTGATATGGAAGAGAAAAAAGAAGATTTATTAAAAAACTTAAAAAAGGTCAATGCGATTTGCGGCGAAATCGACGATTTGAAATCAAAAGTCAAGGAAGCAAAATCAAAGGTTTCGGCTCTCGGCAAAAAGATCTCCGTAAAGGAAAAATCGCTTAAAGAGCAACTCGAAAAAGCCAAAGCCGAAGCCGAGGCGGAAAACGAAACTCAAGCGGTTACCCCCGAAGTTAACGAAACGGTTGCGGAAGAAGCGGCGGTTAAAGAGGTTAAGGAAGTCAAAGCAGAAAAGAAGACTAAGAAAACCAAGACAAACGCTTCCGAAGAGACCGCACCGCAAAGCGAACCCGAAGTTAAAGAAGCGGAAAAGATCACGGAAAAACCCGTCGAAACGGAAACCAAAGAAAAATCCGATAAAAAGACAACCGGGAAAAAGAGCGAGCCGAAAGCCGAAGAAAAGGCAGAAGAAAAGGTCGCCGCGGTAACCGAAGAACCTGTAAAAGACGAAAAAACTTCGAAAACGGATAAACCCGAAAAAACGGTAAAAACGGAAAAAGCCGGAAAAACAGAAGCAAAAGCCGAAGAAAAACCTGCAAAAGAAGCGGTTAAACCCGTAAAAGAGGAAGAAAAACCCGCCGAACAGCCCGTTAAACCCGTTGAAAAACCCGTTTTGGACGAAAAAGCCATAAAAGAAGCAAGAAAAAGAGCCTTGGAAGAAGCTCAGGCGAGAGCTTTGGCTGAAGCGAGAGCAAAAATCCTCGAGCAGAAGAGAAAAGAAGCAATCGCGCGCGGCGAAGATCCGAGCCTTGTTAAACTTGCAAGCGAACGTCCGAGAGTTTACGAGCCGAAAAAAGATCAACGCCCCGCAAGGCGCGAATATATTCCTCAGGACGGAAGAAGACCTGCGGGCGCGGGAACGAGAACCCCTTCGGACAGACCTTTCGCAAACAGAAACGGCGCGAAGCCCGGCACGCTCGGCGGAGCGAAGAAAGCCGTGGAAATTTCCTACGTCCCAAAGGATACGGGTAAAGCGTTCGGAAACAAGAAAAAGTCATCCGAAAAAAGTTATGACGACAAAAAAGGGCTTAACAAG
>JAJWOJ010000540.1 GCA_021635425.1 Clostridiales bacterium
CGAGAATTTCCGTCAGAAGCCTTTCGGTTTCAGTGGGTACGGGCGGTTCCGGCTCCTTAACCTCTGCCTTGGGCTTTAACGCGTCGGGCAGAAGTTCGGGATGATAAGCTTCCGTTTTCTTAACCCAACGTTTTTCGGTTTTTGTAAGCTCTTCGCCCTTTTCAAGCTTCTTTTCGATCTGATCTCTCATCATCTTGTTCACGTTGAGAGCGTCGGAAGCATGGTTCATAACTTTAACGATCGTGAATACGACAAAGGCAATCAGAAGGAAATTGATTATCGCGCTTACAAACGCGCCCCAGTCTATGTAAATGGAATTTGCCAAGTCAAGCGCGCCGTCCGCCGTGTAAACACCTTTTAAAACAGTGTAAATCGATTCGAGCGAACCCTCCTGCTTTCCGTGGCAAAGCCAGATTATCCAGTTGATGAACGGCTTTAAAATGCCGTTGGAAAGAGCCGTTACGATAGCCGTGAAAGCACCGCCGACGATAACGCCGACAGCCATGTCAAGCACGTTTCCTCTTTTAATGAACGCGCCGAACTCTTTGAAAAATTTGCGCATCAGTTTAAATTCTCCTTGTCTTTGTTTTCCGCGTTTGCGGGATTTTCTTCAATAACGTTGGAGTTGATGATCGGAAGAACGTACGGGGGAATGTTGCAGTTTGCCGTGAACGACGAAACCGCCGCGCGAAGGAAAGGATATAAAATATCGATCGCTTCTTCCGCATACACTCTCTGCTCCGCTTCTTTTTCCGCAACGAAATGACCGAACATAACGACGTTAAGATTGAACGGAACGGGCGAAGAAATATCTTCGTTTACTCTTACCGAAAGATTTACGAAAAGATTTTTTCCGTTCTGCCCTAACTTACTTTCGATTTTCGGCGTAATGCGGAACTGTGTATCGGGCTTCGTTGCCCCGTTGAATTTGAATTCGATTTCGTTAACTCTGAACGTTACAAGCTTGATGTGTTTATCCATAAAACGTCTCCTTATTTTAAAAAGTCCGCCTATAAGTCGATTATTCGCATAATTTTCAGGCAAACAAAAATATTTTTCACGCCTTACGTCGAGCCTTTGGCTTACCTAAGACGTATTTAAATAATATTTTAACTCAAAACGCGTTTTTTGTCAATTAAAATAACCGACGAAAGAGGTTTAATCTTCCGCCGATTATTTTAAATATATAAAAGG
>JAJWOJ010000093.1 GCA_021635425.1 Clostridiales bacterium
TATTGTAACTTTCAAGAAATTTTGCTACAACCTTTTCGTTTTCTTTTTTATTTATTTTACAGCACCGTCACCTTTATTCCTTCGGGCGCTTTGACTTCGGTTATCGTCTTTCCGTTTTCGTTTCTGATTTTTATATAAACCTTGCCGGACGCAAGAGGGTAAACGACATCGACGAACCCGAGACCGCAAAGGTCGGGTTTAACGACGATTTCTTTTCCGCCGACGCCGACTTCCTCGATTCCCGCGACATACCTCATAAGGAAGGGAACGACACCGCTCGACCAGCCGTGACAGAAGCTGTGACGAAGCCCGACGTAACAGAACGCGCCTTTTTCCGCATGGATATCGACTTTCCCCTTCTCGGGTATTTCGTCTATTCTTCCCGCGTTCTCCGCCCATTTAATATCGAAATCTTCCCAGAACGTCGTAGCTCCCAAATCGAGCATTTTACCGTAATATTCTTTCATCATGGAAACGGCTTCTTTTCCGTAACCCTTATCCGATATCGATCTGAAAAGATAATACGACATAAAGGTCGAAAGCCCTTCCGCTCCGTTTTTCAATATAAGCCCGACGTCTTTTTCATCGCCTATTCCCGCTATAAGTCTGATTGCGGAAATTTGCTTAAATTCCTTGACGGAATAAGAGATTTTTGAAAGTTTTACGAGTATCGAATCCGCTATATCACACGGTCTGCCGATAGCCGAAAGAAGTTCTTTCGTGCAATTCATGCACCAATAGACAAGCGCATGAACGCCGGCGGCTTCGTCATAAATTTTAACAGTTTCATCGGGAGTTTTAGGGTGTGAAGGCCAGTCGACGAAATTAAAAGGAAACGCCGTTTCGCCGTTATCCTTAACGCATCCGTCTATCTGTTTCAACGTTGCGACGAGATAATCACCGAACTGCTCCACAAACTTTTTGTCGCCCGTTCTGAAATAATAATCTCTGAGATTTATTATCCACCAGAGCGAATACGTGGGCATGTTGTTCATCCATTTAGGAAGAACAGTCTGATCTTTTGCAAACGATATGGAGTTCCTTATGAAGTCCGTATTTTCGTAAAGGCAGTCGGCAGTCATCTGCTCGGGATGAAGATCGCCTATCCAGACAAGTCTGTCTCTTTTAACACCGTCCCATATCATGTCGTTATGAATGCAAAGACGGAAAGTGTAAGCGGCAACGTCGAAAATTTCATTTATTCTTTCGTCGCTGCAACGGAACGAGCCGTCGAATTCTTTTTCGTACATATCGGATTTGCAGACGATGCTCTTCACGTTAAGAGTCGTATCTTCGAGCAAATCTATTCTTGCAAAACGGAAGCCGCTGTTTAAAAAAGTCTGATCGCTGTAATTAGGGACAAAAAAAGTCCAATCTCTCGCCGAGTGATCGTTCGTAGCGTTTTTTTCGCCTATATCGTGGCAGACTTCCGATACGGATTCACCGAGGCGAACGCGTATCTTTCCCGCCCCCGACGTAAGGAATGAGATAAATCTCAGACTTCCCGAATATTCCTTCCCGTAATCGAGAATGACGTAAGAATTTTTATCGAAAAAAACCTGATCGACCTCGGAGAGACCTATCTGCAACGTTTTATGTTTCAATAAGTTTTCGGCGTTTAAAACGCCACGTTGAGCAATTATTCTGACAGGAAATATATTTTCCATTTTTCACCTGCAACTTATATTTTTTCAATCTGAGACAACAGAATATCTTCCGCATACGATACGGCTCTTTTCACGCTTCCCTTTTCAAACGGAAGAGAAAGATTCGCATATTTCAACGTCTCTTTATAGCCGAGACTTCCTCCGACTTTGCAAAGATTGAGATAATCTTTCCATGCGGATTCTTTGTCTTCGTGCATCTTCTTTTTGAATTCCATCGCACCCATCGTCGTGAGCGTATAATTTATATAGTAGAACGGATACAGGAATATATGAATTTTATGATACCACCAACCGCCTTTCGCAAAGAAATCTATGTCGTCGTATTCTCTCCACGGCATGTATTTTTCCTCGAGTTTTTTCCATTCGGCGGTTCTCTGCTTAGGCGTAAGTTCCGGGTTTGCGTAAACGATATGCTGATATTCGTCCACGGCAACGCCGAACGGAACAAACGTTAAAGCTTCCTGCAAATGCGAAAATCTGAACTTATCCGCTTTATCGCCGAAAAACTTTTCCGCATAAGGATAAGCGAACTGTTCCATGCTCATGGAATGAATTTCCGCTATATCGGTAGATTCCGAATAATAAGTTGAGACGGGTTGATTTCTCATCGCCATATATCCCGCGAAGGCATGACCGAATTCGTGCGTTAAAACCTGAACGTCTCCCGTAGTATGATTAAAGCAGGAGAATACAAACGGAGCTTTTATCGAATTCAAGCCCGTCATATAACCCGTCGATGCCTTTTTAGGCTTGTTTTTAACGTCGAGAAGGTCGTGACCTAACATAAAATCTACGAATTCTCCCGTCTCTTTGCTCATATCGTGATACATCTCGCGAGCCTGTTCGATAAGAAAATCGTCGTCTCCGACGGGAACGGCGTTTCCGTCGTTAAACAAATACGCCTCGTCGTAAGCCTTCACTTTATCAACGCCGATTCTCTTCGCCTGAGCTTCGTAAAGCTTTGCACAGAACGGCACAAGCTCTTCTCTTACCTGTTCCCTGAATGCGGCAACGTCCTTTTCGTCGTAATCGGTTCTGCCCTGATTCATATAACCGAGCGGAATGTAATTTTCGAATCCGAGATTTTTGCCCATCTCCGTTCTTACTTTGATAAGTTCGTCCCAGATACGTTCGAAATTCTCCTCGTTGCTTTCGTAAAATTTCGAATAAGCTTTATACGCGTCGTGACGGACGTTTCTGTCGGGATTTTCGAAATAGCTCATTATCCCGTACAAATTGAGATGTTTCCCGTCAAACAAAATATCGGCGGACGCGATGATTTTTTCGTATTCGTTGCAAAGTCTGGCTTCTTTTTGCAAAAGCGGAATATTCTTTTCCGAAAACGACTTTCTTCTGAGTTCTATCTCGGCGAACATCTGCTCGCCGAATTCCGCCACAAAGTCGGGCTTGAATCTGCTGTCGTAAACAGCATTTGAAAAAGCAAGCAACGCAGGCATAAGCTCCGGTGTTTTTTCGTTGAGAAATTCGTTTTCTTTATCGTAAAATTCGTCGCTCGTATCGATTGTATGGCGAATATAAGCTATGTTTCCCATATCGAAAAACTCGCTCTCCGCCTTATCGAATTCAAGGAAAACTTTCTTCGCTTCACTGTACGAAACGGCGTTTTTTATTTTTTCCGCATTATCCTCGGCGAGTTTTTGAAACGCCTCGCAATCGGGGCGAGTATATTGTATATCTTTAAATTTAAAATCTTTTTCTAATTTCATGATTTGTTAAAACCGCAAAGCGGAGCGCATATCCCGCCCCGCAAATTTATTATTTTTCAGAACGTCAGAAGACGCAGATACTGGGATTTGTCGATTGCGGAAAGGAAAAGATATAATCTCGGTCCTTTATCCGTACCGAACAAAAGATTGTAAAATACCGCAAAAAATCTCTGTTGACGAACGGTGTTTTCTTTTTTAGTGAGTTCGGGTTTGTTGATAATCGAGTAAAGGTATTGCTGTACCTCCTGCTCGCCTATCCCGTCTTTTGCTTCTACGAAATCCGCAAGAGCCTTGATCGCCGTCTTTTCTTCGTCGGACAAAGTCGCGTAGTACTCGTCGTTTCTGTCGGAAAGAAGTTTATACATTTTCGACGGCTGGTGTTTGGTTATCCAGTTCTTTACGCGAAGCAATCTTTCTTCGTCGCGTTTTTCAAAGTTTACTCCTACTTTCGCGAGTATTTCTTTGACGGACTGCGGGTTGAAATCTACTATCGTAGCGACCGAAGCAAGCACACCGAACGGAACTTTTGCGGGAGTGTCGAGCCCGTTTAACATGCTGAGTTTATAAACCGCGGTGGTATATTCGTCGGCGGTTCCGTTTTTGGCGGATTCCAGCCCTTTATCGAATTCGCTGTAATGTCTGATTATCGTATCGTCGAAATTGAACGCGAAGCCGTCGGTCGGCGCGTACTTCGCGAAAAGCCACCTTACCATATCGGGTTCGTATACTTCGAGTACCGTGGCGGGGGTTATGTTATTGCCCGTGGACGAGTGCATATCGCCCAAGCCGGCGATGGAAAGCCAGCCGTAGGGTTGGAATTTAGGCGCTTTGACGTTGAATATCTTGTCGGCGATTTCTTTTGCGACGACGAAAGATCCGCTTGCAGCCGCGTGGTCTATGCCGCCCGGTTCGAAGTCTACGCCTTCGACGCCCCAGCGCATGGGCCAGTCGATTTTCCACATGAGTTTTACGAGATGATAGTCGCGGAGATTGACCGTTTCGGTCTTACCGCAGACTTTACATCTGTAAGTTATATCTTCGGTTTCTTCGTTATAAGACAATATTTCGGTAAAATCTTTTACGCAGTCGCTGCAATAAACGCTCAGAGGATAGTAATTTTCTCTTTCGCCCTCGTCGCTGTCCTGCGTTTTGTACTTCATTAAGATGTCGTAAATTTCTTTACGGGAGTGCATAGCCTTTATTATGCCGTCTACGTATCTGCCCGAACGGTATTCTTTGCCCTGATAGCGGTATTCGATATCTATACCGAGTTCTTCCAACGATTTTTCGTATTCTTTTTCGTAGTAGTCGGCGAAAGATTCGCGTTTGCCGTTCGGATCGGGTATCATCGAATAAGGCATACCGAGATATTTATCGAATTCGGGATCTATCGCCGCGATGTTTTTGGGAACTTTGCGAAGACGATCGAAATCGTCCCACGAAAGCATAAGTCTTGCCTTTTTGCCCCTCGCCCTCAACGCTTTGACGACGAAAAAGGGCGTGGCTACGTCCCTGAAATTGCCTATGTGTACCGAGCCCGACGGACTGGTGCCCGCCGCGCACAAAAATTCTTCTTTACCCGGATTCTCCGCTATAAGTTCGTCCGCTATTCTCTCTGCCCAATGCATACCGTATTCCTCTCGATTATTTTTTGAGATAAGCCTGCGCTATCGCTTCGGCTACTTCTTCGGGGGTCTTGTCCGTCGTATCGACGACCAAGTCGTAATTGTCCATATCCGTTATATCGACGCCGTAAAAGTCGTAATAACGCTTTTTTTCGCGTTCGCGGCGCAAAGTCAACTTGTCCGCCGCTTCCTGCTCCGAATTATAAGATTCGTCTTTTCTCGCCGCAGCCGCGACTCTTTTAGCCGCTTCCGTCGGGTCGCATTTAAGGTAAACGCTGAACGCGCTCGGCGTAAAGTGCCACGCCATACGGGAATCGAAAATAAAATTTCCGTCCGTCTTTTCGTACTCGGCAAGTTTACCGTCAAGCACTTTATCGAATTCGGGGTGGGTTTCCTGATAACGATTGAACTCACAGGTATCCATACCCATATCCGCCGCCATCTGACGTTGAATTTTACCGATAGAAATGATGTCCGCGCGGAAACGATCTTTTAGTATCGCCCCGACCGTGCTTTTGCCGCTGCCTAAATCGCCGGCAAGCGATATTCTGAATTCTTGCATAAAAACCCGAAAAAGTTTATTTTGTTTATTATATAATATAACCTTTCGGTTTGTCAACGCCGTGGCAGCGTTTTATAAGCGATTTTCGCACTTTTTTTATTTTTTCATAACGAGAGCGGCAGCGCCGAGCATGCCGGCGTCGTTGCCGAGGGTGGCTATGGTGACGGGACACTTCGGTCCGTGAATCGTGCCGAATATCTGTTCGTCCACGATTTTTTGCACGGGTTTTATGAGATTGTCGCCCTGCGCGCATACTCCGCCGCCGAGCATTACCGCGTGCGGACGGAAAATATTCGCGATGTTCGCTATACCGCATGCGAGTTTTTCGATATAATTATCGACTACCTCGCGGGCGTATTTATCCGTATCTTTATAGTCGAACGCCGTCTTGCCGCTGACCTTTTCGATATCGCCGATTTCCCACATCTTGCTGTCTTTAGGGGCGAGCATGGCGCGCTTCGTATCTCTTATCAGAGCGGTTGCCGAGCAGTACGCTTCGAAACACCCTTTTCTGCCGCACGTACATTGTTCGCCGCCGTCGCATATGACCATATGACCGAGTTCCGCGCCCGCGGACTTGTTGCCTTCGACTATGCGATTGCTTAAAACTATGCCGCCGCCGACGCCCGTGCCGAGCGTAAGCAATATACTGTCTTCGTAATCTCTGCCGACGCCGTAAGTCGCCTCGCCGAGCGCAGCCGCGTTAGCGTCGTTGGTAATGGTAAAATCCAACCCCGTGCGATCTTTCATACCTTTGACCATTTCGACGTGAAGCCAGTTCAGGTTATTACTTATAACGACTATGCCGTCTTTGCCGTTTATCATGCCGGGAACGCCCATCCCGACCCCGCCGATATCGCTCTTTTTAAGATTCGCCGCTGCAAGGAGTTTATCGACGAGCAGAGCAACGTTATCCATTACGCCTTCCGCGCCCTTTTCTTTTTCGGTAGGAACTTTATCTTTTACTATTATTCTTCCGTTTTCGTCTACCACGCCGCCTTTGATGAAAGTTCCGCCTAAATCTATGCCCAAATAATATTTCATATTATCACCTTTTCGTGAAATTTATATTTCGCTTCAATTATACTTTTTTATATCCGATTTGTCAATGCCAAACGGTTGATTATATTTATACTTTATGATACAATTCGGGTATGTTATACGATACTTTATTATTCGACGCGGACGACACTTTATTCGATTTTTACGCTTCGGGCAAAAAATGCTTTACCGAAACGGCAACGGAATTCGGTTTTCCGCAAGAGAAAATCGACTACGACGTTTACTCCGAAATCAATCAGAAATTATGGGATAAATATTCCCGCGGGGAACTCGACAAACGCTCGGTTTTAATCGGCAGATACGTAGAATACAATCGGGTTATGAACACTACCGCCGACCCCGAAAAATTTCAGGAAGTTTACGAGAAAAAACTCGAAAACACCTGCATTTTATACCCCGAAACGAAAAGCGTTTTAGAAAGGCTTAAAAAACTCGGATACCGCTCGTACATAATAACGAACGGCGTTAGATCGGTGCAGAACAACAGGCTCGATTTATCTATGCTCCGCCCGTTTTTAAGCGGAGTGTTTATATCCGACGAGATAGGTTACGCCAAGCCGAGCGACGAATTTTTTAAGGCGGTAAAAAACGGGATTCCTGATTTTAACCGCGAAAAAACGTTGATAATAGGCGATTCGCTCGTTTCGGATATTCCGTTAGGGTTAAAA
>JAJWOJ010000094.1 GCA_021635425.1 Clostridiales bacterium
ATTTTACATAGGCGACGTGCGCGATTTGCAGTCGGTTAAAAACGCAATGCACGGCGTGGATTACATTTTCCATGCCGCCGCGTTGAAACAGGTTCCGTCCTGCGAGTTCTTCCCCATGGAAGCCGTCCGCACGAACGTAATCGGTACGGATAACGTCTTAACCGCCGCTATCGAAGAGGGCGTGGAGTCGGTTATCTGCCTCTCGACGGACAAAGCCGCATACCCCATCAACGCAATGGGTATCACCAAGGCGATTGAGGAAAAAGTCGCGGTGGCGAAGTCCAGAAACAGCGGCAAAACCAAGATTTGCTGTACGCGTTACGGCAACGTAATGTGCAGCCGCGGCAGCGTAATACCGCTCTGGATCGAACAGATAAAAGACGGACAACCCATCACGCTTACCGAGCCGAAGATGACGAGATTCATCATGTCTCTGGACGAAGCGGTCGATCTTGTTCTGTTTGCCTTCGAACACGGCGAAAACGGCGATTTACTCATTCAGAAAGCCCCCGCATGCACGATCCGCACTCAGGCAGAAGCCGTTTGCGAGCTTTTCGGCGGCAAAAAAGAGGACATCCGCGTTATCGGAATCCGCCACGGCGAGAAGATGTATGAAACACTTCTTACTAACGAAGAATGCGCGAAAGCCGTGGATATGGGCAATTTTTATCGTGTTCCCGCCGACAACCGCGGGCTTAATTACGACAAATACTTCAAAGAGGGCGACGAAAAACGCAACGTTCTCACCGAGTTCAATTCTAACAACACCGAGCTTCTGAACGTCGAGCAGGTTAAGAAAAAAATTGCCGCGCTTGCATACATTCAGGAAGAGCTTGCAAAAATCTCCGAAAAGAAGTAATATATAGACATGAAAATATTGGTTACGGGCGCGAAGGGTTTTGTAGGGAAAAACCTCGTTTGCGCGCTCGATAATATAAAAGACGGCAAGGACAGAACCCGCCCCGATCTGCATATCGAAGAGGTTTTCGGGTACGATATCGAAAACACCGCCGAAGAGCTGGACAAGTTCTGCTCGCAAGCCGATTTCGTGTTTAACTTAGCGGGAGTTAACCGTCCGAAAGACCCCGAGGAATTTCGGAAGGGTAATTTCGGCTTTGCGTCCATGCTTTTGGATTTGCTCAAAAAACACGGCAACAAATGCCCCGTGATGATTTCGTCATCCGTTCAGGCGACCCTTATCGGGCGCTATGACGGCGAGTACGGCAGAAGCAAAAAGGCGGGCGAAGACCTTATTTTTGCATACGGGAAAGAGACGGGCGCGAAAGTTTTGGTGTACCGTTTTCCGAATCTTTTCGGCAAGTGGTGCCGCCCGAACTATAACAGCGCGGTTGCGACCTTTTGCAACAACACCGCAAACGATTTGCCTATAACCGTAAACGACCGTTCGACAATGCTCGAGCTTTTGTATATCGACGACTTGGTTGCCGAAATGCTCGACGCACTTTGCGGAAAAGAACACCGCTGCGAGTTTGACGGGCTGAATGCGGCTAAACAAAGCGATGGTAGATTTTGCTACGTCCCCACGACGCATCACGTAACGCTCGGCGAGATAGTCGATCTCCTCGAAAAGTTCAAAAACCAGCCTATAAGTTTGTTAATGCCCGAAATTCCGGATAATTCTTTTGCGAAAAAGCTTTATTCGACTTACCTTTCTTATCTTCCGAAAGAGAAAGTCGCATTTCCGCTCAAGATGAACGTGGATGCGCGCGGAAGCTTTACCGAGCTTTTAAAGACGGAAAATTGCGGGCAGTTCTCGGTGAATATTTCAAAGCCTGGTATAACCAAAGGTCAGCATTGGCATAACAGCAAATGGGAGTTTTTTATCGTCGTTTCCGGTCACGGACTAATTCAGGAACGTAAAATCGGCTCGGACGAGGTTATCGAATTCGAGGTTTCGGGCGATAAAATCGAAGCGGTGCATATGCTTCCGGGTTACACTCACAACATAATAAATTTGAGCGACACGGAAGATCTGGTAACGCTGATGTGGGCTAACGAGCAGTTCGACCCCGCACACCCCGACACTTTCTTTGAAATCGTAAAATAAGTAAAATAACAGTAAAACAGGCGTTAATCGACTTATAGCGCGACATATGCATATATATAGGAAAAAATAAAATGATTAACTTTACGGTAGGACCGGTACAGTCGAGTCAACGAATTCTTGAAATCGGCGGGGAACAGGTTCCATATTTCAGAACTCCAGAATTTTCGGACATTATGTTTGAAAATGAGCGTCTTATGTTAAAATTCGCAAAAGCTCCGATGGGATCGAAGGCGATTTTTATTACAGGGTCGGGAACGGCTTCTATGGAGGCGGTAGTTATAAATACCCTTACGAATAAAGATAAGGCGTTGGTCGTAAATGGCGGTAGTTTCGGTGCAAGATTTGTCGAATTGCTTAAAATTCACGACATTCCTTATGTTGAAATAAAGCTCGAACACGGAAAAGCTTTAACCGACGAAATGTTGATTCCTTATGAGAAAGCCGGATTTACCGCATTTTTGGTAAACGTCCATGAAACATCTACGGGTGTGCATTATGATATGGACTTAATCAATGATTTTTGTAAGAGAAACGAACTGTTTTTGATTGTGGATGGAATTAGTTCGTTTTTGGCAGATGATTTCGATATGGAAAAACTCGGAGTCGGTGTTATGATTACGGGATCACAAAAAGCGCTTGCATGTAATCCCGGTATTTCCGTTATTGTATTGTCGCCTATGGCGTTAAAGCGTATAGAAAGTATCGATCCGAAATGTATGTATTTAAATCTTAAATATGCGCTTTCCAACGGGGAGAGGGGGCAAACGCCTTTTACCCCGGCAGTCGGAATTTTAAGACAAATCCACGAAAGGCTGAAAGAAATCGACGCTAACGGCGGTGTGGAAGAAGAAGTAAAAAGAACGGCGACTTTGGCTAAATATTTCAGAAGCAGAATTAAAGATCTTCCTCTTGAAATCGTTTCCGAATCAATGTCCAATGCCGTTACGCCGTTGCACCCGTTAAACGTTTCGGCGTATAGCGTATTCACTACATTAAAGGACGAATACGGGATTTGGGTGTGTCCGAACGGCGGAGATATGAAAGACACGATTTTTCGCGTGGGGCATATCGGATGTCTCACAACTAACGACTACGATTCGCTGATTTCGGCATTGCGTGATATGCTGAGCAGAGGGTTGCTATGAAAAAAGTAATAACTTACGGCACATTTGACCTCTTGCATTACGGGCATATCAGGTTACTTGAAAGAGCAAAGGCGCTTGGGGACTATCTGATCGTCGGCGTGACGAGCGACGATTTCGACAGGAGCCGAGGCAAAATCAACGTTCACCAGAGCATGACCGACAGGGTTAAAGCCGTCAGGGAGACGGGGCTTGCGGACGAAGTGATCGTAGAAGAATACGAGGGTCAGAAAATCGACGACATACGCAAATATGGAATAGACGTTTTTGCCATAGGGTCGGATTGGGAAGGCAAGTTCGATTATCTCGGCGCATACTGCAAAGTGGTATATCTGCCGCGGACGGAAGGCGTTTCGAGCAGTGAAATACGGCGCGAAAAAAGAAAGGTCAGAATAGGCGTCGTCGGCGAAACGCCGGTCGTGAAAAAGATAGTCAACGAAAGCAGATACGTCGACGGGTGCGAAATAACGGGGATATGTTCGGAAGACGGCGAGTTTATGGAGAAGGAATTCGATCTGCCGCTTAAAACCGAGGATTTTTCCGAACTGATCGAAAACGTAGACGCGGTGTACGTTGCCTCCCGCCCGGGGATGCATTACGCGCATATAAAACAGGCGTTGGAGAACGGAAAACACGTTTTATGCGAAAGCCCGATAACGTTAAGCGCGGCGGAATGCAGGGAGCTTTTCGACTTGGCGGATAAAAAAGGCTGCATTTTAATGGACGCGATAAAAACGGCATACTCCACGGCGTATTCGAGAATGTTGCTTATCGTCAAAAGCGGATCGATCGGCAAGGTTGTTTCCGTAAACGCGGTTTGTACGAGCTTGAGGAAGAACGAGAACGGCGACAAGTTGTTTTATTTCAAAAACTGGAACAGCATGAGCGCGTGGGGACCTACGGGTCTTCTGCCTGTTTTTCAATTGCTCGGGGTCGATTATAAAAACAAGAAGGTTTTTTCGTTGTTTGACGACCGCGCGGAGGATTACGATATATATTCCAAAATAGATCTCGAATACGACGGAGCGGTTGCCACCGTGCAGGTAGGGAACGGCGTGAAGGCGGAAGGCGAACTCGTAATCGCAGGGACGGACGGGTATATTTACGTCCCGGCGCCGTGGTGGAAAACCGATTATTTCGAAGTGAGATTCGAGGACGGCGAGAAGAACAGAAGATATTTCTATCAGCTTGACGGCGAAGGGTTAAGATACGAAATCGTATCGTTTATAAAATCGATCGAGAGCAAGGAGTCGATCGACGTTATAGACCGCAGAATATCCGAAAAAATCTGCGAGACGGTTGCAGTGACAAATCGAAAATAATCAAAACCCTGCGTTAATCGACTTATAGCTCTACTTTTTGATGTTAATGGAACAAAAACTTCCGTAAGAAAACGGAACGAGAGGATAAACTATGGAAATCAGAACCGATTATTCGGATATCAAATTTAAAAACGACGGCAGACTGAAACTGCTTATAATCGTCGGTACGCGCCCCGAAATTATACGGCTTGCGGCGGTTATAAATAAATGCAGAAAGTATTTCGACTGTATTTTAGCGCATACGGGGCAGAATTACGACTATAACTTGAACGGCGTGTTCTTTAAAGACTTGAAACTCGCCGACCCGGAAGTATATATGGACGCGGTTGGCGACGACCTCGGCGCGACGGTTGGAAACATCATTAACTGCGCCTATAAGTTGATGAACGCAATAAAACCCGACGCATTGCTTATTTTAGGCGACACCAATTCCTGCCTTTCGGCGATAGCGGCGAAGAGACTTCATATCCCCATTTTCCACATGGAAGCGGGAAATCGTTGCAAGGACGAGTGTCTGCCCGAGGAGACAAACCGCAGAATCGTCGATATAATTTCCGACGTCAACATGGCGTACAGCGAGCATGCGAGAAGATATCTTGCCGATTGCGGACTCCCGAAAGAACGCACGTACGTTACGGGTTCGCCCATGGCGGAAGTGCTGCACGCAAATCTTAAGGAAATCGAGGCTTCGGATATTCTTGAAAAGCTCAACCTCGAGCCTAAAAAATACATTCTTCTTTCGGCGCACAGAGAAGAAAATATCGACACGGAGAAGAATTTCACTTCGCTTTTCAATGCTATCAACCGCTTAGCGGAGAAATACGACATGCCGATACTTTATTCCTGCCACCCGAGGAGCAGAAAACGTATTGAAAGCAGCGGGTTCAAGCTCGATAAGAGGGTTATCCGTCACGAGCCTTTGGGGTTCCACGATTACAATAAATTGCAAATGAACGCGTTCGCCGTCGTGTCCGACAGCGGAACTCTGCCCGAGGAAAGCAGCTTTTTCACGAGCATCGGTAAGCCCTTCCCCGCGGTTTGTATAAGAACGTCTACAGAGCGCCCCGAAGCACTCGATAAAGCGTGTTTTATCTTAGCGGGAATAAGCGAAAACGGACTTTTGCAAGCCGTAACGACGGCGGTAGACATGAACGAAAACGGCGATTACGGCATACCCGTACCCGATTACGTTGAGGAAAACGTTTCGACGAAGGTTGTGAAGATTATTCAGTCTTACACGGGCGTGGTCGATAAAATGGTCTGGCGTAAATTTTAATTGGCTAAAATTTTAATTTTTAAGGTGGAATATGGATAAAATCTGCCGTGCGATGATGAATTTAATCGGAAGCGAAATCTGCGGAAACGCCGTTTGCGCCGACGAAATAAAGGCTTTGAGCGACGATGAGCTTAAAGCCCTTTATAAATTGTCGAAATCGCACGATTTAGCGCATCTCGTCGGCAATGCTTTAATCAAAAACAATCTTTTGGACGAGGAAAATCCGAACGGCGACGAAAATCATGACGGTGACAAAACACAAGGCGGCGGCGAAAATCATAGCGCAAACAAAGAGCAGGGCAGCGGCGAAAATCATAGCGGCGCAATACGAAGCGAGATAAAACAAAAGTTCGAAAAGCAGATTTTAACGGCGATTTATCGTTACGAGAACATAAACAGCGAGCTGGAAACGCTGAAAACCGCTTTTGAAGAGGAAAAAATCCCGTTTATTCCGCTTAAAGGTTCGGTGATAAGGCAATATTACCCCGAGCCGTGGCTTCGCACGAGTTGCGACATAGATATTTTAGTACATGAAGAAGATATAGAACGCGCCATAGCGGTTTTGACGGATAAGAACGGTTATACCTTAAAAGATAAAGGGTATCATGATTATTCATTGTTTTCACCTGCGGGAGTACATCTCGAACTTCATTTCAATATCAAAGAAAACATGAATACGATCGACGGCGTTTTAATAAAAGCGTGGGATTATGCGGAGGTATGCGACGGTAAAACTTACGAGCATAAATTCAGCGACGAATTTCTCATGTACCACCAGTTCGCGCATGCATCATATCATTTCGTAAACGGCGGGTGCGGAATCCGTCCGATAATAGATATTTTCCTTCTAAGAAAAGCCGTTCCTTACGACAAGAAAAAGGCAGGCGAATTATTGGATGAGGGCAAAATAAAGACTTTTGCGGATAAAATCTGCAACCTTTCTGAAGTGTGGTTCGGAGGAGCGGAGCATAACGAGGCGACAAAAAATATAGAAAAATTCTTGCTTTCGGGAGGGATATACGGAACGAAAGAAAATTATACAGCGGTCGGACAGTCGAAAAATAAAGGCAAAGCAGGACATCTTTTAAAAAGAATATGGTTGCCTTATCAGAACCTTGCGATAGAATATCCGAACCTTAAAGGCAAGCGCATTTTACAGCCGTTTTATGAAATAAAGCGATGGTGCAAATTGTTTAAAAAGGATATATTCAAAAAAAGCATGAGGGAATTGAAGACAAACACGAGCATGTCGCAGGAAAAGGTTGACGAAACCAAAGCCATGCTTAAAGATCTGGGTTTGTCGGACTGAGTTTTGAAGATTTGTCGCGCCGAAAACGCCGCGCGACCGAGGTCGGGATTGTTTATATTGTGGATGCGGAAGCAACTCGATGAGACGATATTTACGGCGATTATCGACTTATAGGCGGACATATGCCTTTAAATGCGGCGAAATTATGGTCGGTACGAAACTAACACGAAACTAAAA
>JAJWOJ010000095.1 GCA_021635425.1 Clostridiales bacterium
ACCATAACGTTCGACCCGTCTGGCGGAACTGCCGTTGACGGCATAGTCGTCGGCGAAGGCGAAAAAATCGGCGCGTTGTCCCCTTCTTACAAGGCGGGGTTTGTCTTCACGGGTTGGCATTATGATCAGACGTGTCAGAAAAAGGTCTCCGAGGACGATCGGGCGCATAACCCCTTAACTCTTTATGCGGGCTTTTCGGGCGAAGCCGCGGGAACGATAAGGAAGGTAAAAAGCGTTAAAAACATCTCGACTTCGCCCGAAATTATCGTTAAAACGGACGGAATAATTCTTCACGACGAAAACGCGGGGGATTATCTTTCGTTTAAGACGGGCGGCGAAGACGATGTAGAATTTATCTGCAAGCCGCAAACGGAAAACGGAGCGGAGAAGAAAAACGAATTCGTAATAGAATCCGCAAACGGACTTACCGAGGGCGAAGTTTATTTTATAAAAGCTTTGTCGTCCTCCGTTAAAATTCTCGGCGTTGACGGAAACGACGTCGAAGAGGCGGACGAGGTTACGGTAACCGTTTTCAAGGAAGAACGCGAAATAATAATAAAAAATCCCGCAAAGCACATAAGCGGAAACAAACTTGCGGGGCTTGAAGAAGAAGTTTATACATATATAGACGGCGGACTTGAAAAACAGGTAAACCGCATGGTCGTGAAAACAGACGAAATTATTGCCGAGGGCGATATTTTAACCGTGGGCGAGGGAGAAGAAGCGGCGGACGACGATTATATCTGCAAGGTTATCGCGGCAAAAAGAGAAACGATGCAGTACGTCGTCGGAAACGAAATTTTTACGGACGAATTTCTCGTTCTGGACGTGGTTACGCCGAATGCGGACGACGTGTATTCCGAACTCGACGTATACGGGTCGGCAAAAGCCGAACTCGAAGGCGTTATCAGACTATCCGAGGAGGAGATTTTGAAAAACGTCGAGGAAAACGAGGGTATCGTAAGGCTTAAATCGGCCGTTGCGAACGCTCTCGCAACCTCTTCCGCCGTGACGGAATATGCAGACAAGATGCCTACGGAAAAGGAAAGAGCGGAGTTTATCGAACAAGTTTCGATGTTCTCGTTCAGCCGCCCGAAAGTTAAAATCGACATAAAAGGAACAAGTCTTGCGTTCGGGATAGAAATCGGCGGCGAAATGCAGATAAAGAACTTCAAACTCGCAGTTTCGGTTAAGATAAGCAATTCCACGTCGGTGGAATATAACTACACGCTCTGCAAATCCCGCAAAGTAACCCTCAACCCGTTATTGTGGTTCTATACGGATATAAGGGTCGATCTTTCAAACGATTTCTCCATAGGCATTCAGGCTTCGGTCGAGTTTGCGGACGCAGCCGACGACATTCACGGCAGAATCGATATATCCGAGGAAATACAGGATATAATAGACGCGAACAAGGACGGGCAAAACAAGTTTGCCGAGGCGATTTCGGGAAGTCCGCTTTGGGATGAGGAGGATTCCGAACTTGAATACGTCGATATTTTCAACATTCCGCTCGGGCAAATTCCTATTTTCGTTCCGATAGTCTCCCTGCAGCTCGATTTCAACGTCGTAGGTTCTTTGGGTGCGCGCGCGGGGCTTTATATCGAATTTTCTCATCATTACGTCGAATCGGCAACGCTTACAAACGGCGAAGCCGCCGAGGGCGGCGGAAAGCCGAAGATGTACGACGGGTTCAGATTTACCCGCGCGACGACCGAAAACGAACTCGAAATCGACATAACCTTAAAGGGGCAGGTCGGTTTCAGAGTGGGGCTTGAAGCAAAGCTTTCCCTTTCCGTTCTCAAACTGAACAGCGTTGCGGCGGTTTACGTTTCCTTCCGTTTCGGACCGTACGTCGAGCTTAGCGGACTTGTAAACTTCCGTTACGCTTACGACGCGGTGAACAGGGTTTCGACAACCTCTCTTTACGGCGGATTGTATCTGGAAGCGGGGCTTTTCGTCAATGCGAAACTCGGCGCGAAATTTTTGGTTTACGATATCAACACCGACCTTTTCGATTTTAAAATAAAGCTATACGGCGTGGGCGAGAGGCTTATTCCGCGCAAATTTACCGAGCGCATAAACTCGCCCGACGATCCTTACGTTATAACCAGGAGATATGCGGCGATTCGCATGAGCGCTATCCGTATGGACTATCTCGACATAGTTACGGGCGAAGTCGTCACGGATAACGCGACGTATAACCGTTACGGCGCGACATTCGATTATGAAGCGGAGTTTTACGACGCGCCCGATTATCAGACGGAAGATTATCAAAAGTACGTGCGTATAACTTCGGGCGTATCCGTTGCGGTTAGCAGGGATTATCAGCTTAAATCGCTTAAATTCGCGGTGAAAATCAGGCTCGTCGAGAAAAACGGCGTTTACGCAAGCGGAATCGAGAGAATATTATATATGGAATACTTTAATCCCGCGGGCAGAGACCTTGCCGTTAAAGACAGCGCGTTCATGAACATGTATAAAACGGGCGCGGGAACGGTGAACGACGTGCTTTACAGATATACGTTCACCGAGGGCGAATTCGTCGTTCCGCCAGAAGTGACGGAAGCAGACCTTCCCGTCCGCGCGGGCTATTATCTCGATATGTCCGATTTGTGGGAGAAATATTATCCGCATCTCGGAAATAAAGTTGACGAGAATTGGGACGGAACGTTCGGAAAGGTGACTTACGGCGATTATAGCATTACGTTTTATCGCCTTAAGTGGAAGATGAGAACCTTCACGGCGAAGTTCTATACGCCCGAATACGCAAACGCGGATACCATTCTGAATTACAGTTTCGCGCTTGAAACCAAAGCCGTTTTTGCGGAAGATACCGGATATCTCATTCTTCTGACGGATAATATTCCTATCCCCGCGATAAACGGCAAGAAATACGACGGTTATTCGAGCGGTTGCGGGCTGAATTTCTATAACGATTATTTCACCGTGAACGGCGAGAAACCGGAATTTAAAAACATCGGCGTTCAAAGCGGAACTTATCCCGTGGTTCATGTGGACGTAACGTCGGATCTTTATAAAAACGGCTTGAAAGGCATTTACGGCGGAATCGAATTCTATGCGAATTATTCCGACGAAGGAGTGTTCACCGAAACTTACGTTTTGCAGACGGAAACCGTAAAGCGGATAAAAGCAGAATATAAACCGTTCGATTACGAGTCGGGCGTTATCCGTCCTCTCCCGCCCGAAAGCTTTGCGATAGGCTCGGAGTTTACCGAAAACGGCAAAACTTACGTCATAACGGGCTATCGCGACATAAATCCCGCGGACGAAGCGAATTGCAGATATTACGGCGTCGACGATATGCCGAACGTCGATAAAAACAGAATTTATTACGTCCTTTTCGAGCGCAAAGGTTATGCCGAACTGCCCGTATATTATATAAATATAGTCGCGAACGGCAAGAGTATAGGGGATTACGGCGTTAAAGAGGGCGAAAAAATCAACCTCGAACTCATAAAAATCAATTACGACGACAAAACTATCGTCGGCAGACTTACGGGCTATCCGAGAGATAAGATAGACGAAGCATTCGGAAGTTATAAAACCGAGTGGAACGCCACGGGCGTTCCCGCCGAAATGCCGAGCGGAGACTTAACGATAAACGTCACCGCAACTTACGCCTACAAATCTCTCACGGCGGAGTTTGTCATAACCGATCCTTTGCAGTCTTTCGCTTACGGTACGGGCTACGAAACCCGCGCAAACGGAGACAGAGCGGCGGTGATAACGGGAAAGAGCTGGACGTACGGCTCAACGGACGACGAGGCGTTTTATTCCTTCCCGAAGCTTAACGATTATTTCGATATGTCCGCAAAGAAATATTATTCGTTTGCGGGCTGGAAGAACCGATACGGCGAAGTTATGCCGTACGGAATAAGAACGGCTTTCGTTTCCTCGGCGGTATACACGCCCGTTTTCGAAGAGAGAAGCGCGAAAGCGACGCTGTATTTTATAAATTACAGCGATTACGGCTACGAATATTGCTATAAGATAATATCGGGCGATTATTTCGGCAAAACGCTTAAAGAAATCATCGCAAGCGAAAAAATCGCCGATCCGACGCGCGGCGACGAGAGCGGGAAATCCGATTTCGGCTTTATCGATTGGGGCGTCGACGCGGAAAAATACGTCGTCGGCAGCGAAAAGGATATCGGCGGGGCGATAAAAACCGAACTTACGTTCAAAGCGCGTTACAGCGAGAAAAATCAGGTTCGTAAAATAACTTTCGACGCGGCAGACGGAAAATTTGCGGACGGGAAGTCGGTTATGACGATAAACGCGGAATTCGGCGAAGTTATCGACCTTACGAAGATTAAGCCCGAAGATTATTCGGACGGGCGCGGGGAATTCAGATTCGCGTTCTGGACCACCGTTCTCTATTCGGAAGAAAACAGAGCGGAAACGTCGATTGTCGTCGGAAAAGACGACGTAACTCTCTATGCTTATTATCTTTTAAACCCCGCGACGATAACTCTTACGTTTAAAGGTCGCGTTGCGGTCGATCCGTCGGACGGAAGCGGAAACGTTTATTTCGGCGGGGATAAAACCAAGCTAAAAATGGAAGTTTCGGGGCTTTACGGCTCGAAATATTACTTAACCGCCAACTTGTTCGCGGTTGACAGCATTTCGAAATCTTTCACCCCCGATTATCTTAAATGGACGTGGGGCGGAAAGGAATACGTAAGCGAGTTTTATAACGACGGGTATATGGCGGAAATTCCGTTCGACGAAAACGCGGAAGTGGAAATAATGTTCAGACCCGCCGAGGACAGAATAGTGAATATAGCCTTCTTGTCCGACGGATATTGCTACGAAGAGGACGGAACGATAATAGACGGCGTTTACTGCAAAGGCTTTATGAGCGGATTTAAGCACGTTATAAATTATTACGAGCCTTACGGCTCGACCGTCACCGTGCCTTTCGTCGATTATTACAGCGAAAATTATTACGTGTTCGACCGTTTCGAAAGCGAGACGATTAACGGGGAAAAACCGACGGATAAGATTATAGTCCGCGCGGGCGAAGAAATTACGTTTACGGACGATATAGTTTTCCGCGCCGTGTACGTTCATGACAAAGCGGCAAAAGTAGAACTTACCTTCCGTTCCGAAGAATACCCGTTCGGCGGCGCGGCGCGCGCTAATCTCATAGGTCTGATGATTTTCGGCGACGGCAGCGTTGAAATCAGACATTACGGCGTCAGCGGGGAAAAGATAGGCTTTAACGAAGTTCCGTCGTGTAAAGGCTTGAAGTTTGTCGGCTGGACGACGGACGGAAAAGACCTTGTCACTCCGTCCGAACTTGCACAGCTCGAATACTCTTCGAAAACGACTTATTACGGCGTTTACGAGGAAGACGAAAGCGCGATTTACACCGTTACGCTCAATTCGGGCGACGGCTCTTTCGGCGGAGAAAAAACGAAGACGTTAAACGGCGTTAAGTTCGGAACGCTTGCAAAAACGCTCGCAACTCCCGTTTCGGAAAGCGAAAATCTGATTTTCAGTCATTATGAAGACGAAAACGGTTATCCCGTTACGGCTGTCGAAAAAGACGTAACTTTATACGCTTGTTACGCAAAACCCGTTTCGAACTTCAAAGAACTTTCGGCGATAAACCTTGCTTTAAACGATAATTACGTTTTAACGGGCGACATTCTCGGCGATTATTCCGAGTATAAGGAGTGGACGGCTATAGGTTACGGCTCGCAGAGCGGTTTTGCGGGTACGTTCAACGGCGACGGGCATACGATAAGGTTCAACGCGAGAACGACTTCGGTTGGCGGCTTCGGGCTTTTCCATAAGCTTAGCGGAACCGTTTACAATCTCTTTGCTTCCTGTTCGTTCTCCTTAAACGGCAAGGTTTCGGTTTCCTCTCTCGGCGCGTTTTGCGGGGAGGTTGCGGCAAGCGGAAGGATTATCGACTGCGGAAGTTTCTTCGGTTCCGACATTGCCGTTTCTACAAATCGCAAACTCGGCGTTGCTGGTGCGATAGGCGTCAATAACGGACTTATAGACGGACTTATGGCGGGAATGAGAGGAACTTTGAGCGTCGAATCGGACAGCTTGGTTATGGTCGGCGGAGCGGTCGGCGAAAACCGCGGAATTATAAAAAACGTCAATTTAAGCGGCAGAAGCGGCGCGCTCAATTTAAGCCTTGCAAAAAGCCTTGATTGTTACGTTGGCTATCTCGTCGGTGTGAACGACGGCGAAATTTACAACAGTTTCTCCGAAAGGGCTATCTGGATTTCTCTTTCTCAGGGCGATAATATCTATCTTGAAAAATCGATTGTCGCGGGAAGTTTTGCGGGTAAAAATAACGGAAAAACGGAAAATTGTATCACTTGTGCCGATATCTTGGAGTATAGCGTCGAAAACTTAACGCTCGGCAAAGAGGGATTGTACGTTACCGAAAATCCTTACGGCGGCGAAGAAATGTTCTGTATTTACAGTATCGATAAAAATTCCGAGGACATGATGCGGGTTTTAGAGTGTATAGTATATCTGGACGATAACGCGCAGAAAAAGGGCAGTACGGAATACTTGGAGTACACTCTGAACGAATATCGCGCACTTTATCCGGAGTTTGCGACAAAGCTTCTTTCCCTTAAACATTCTATCGCATACGGCGGATTTACAGGACAAAACGCAGGCGAAAGAATAAATTCCGCGGCTATTCCCGATGTTGGGACGGGCAACGGAGACGAACTCATCGCGGCGTGCGGGTTCAACGAGATTAAATGGAATTATATCGAAAACCTTTTCCATTCGAGTTATGCGAAATAAAACTGATTGACATGGTTTATCCGATAGTGTATAATAAAGAAAACTCACATTGAATGAGGAGAAATGTTTTGAAAAAAATTATTATTGCCATTGTAACGGTGGTCGTAATTGCGGGGGCTGCCGTCGCGGTGTATTTCGGCTGTTTCAGAGACAAACCGAGTGAATCGGGTCCCGGGTTTTTCGATTCCGAATCTACGTCGATTTCGGAAAGAACAAGCGAAAGCGAATCTATGTCCGAAAGCATATCGGAAAGCGAGTCCGAATCTGAAAGCGAATCGGAAAGAGAGTCCGAGTCTGAAAGCGAATCGGAGAGCGAATCTGAATCGGAGAGCGTATCGGAAAGTGAATCTGAAGGCGAGTCTGAATCGGAGAGCGAATCGGAGTCCGAATCGGAAAGCGAGAGCGAATCGAAGAACAAGTTTGAAGATTTCGATTATGACGAAGCAGGGCTTAAATTTGAAGAAATTAACGGCGAAATGG
>JAJWOJ010000541.1 GCA_021635425.1 Clostridiales bacterium
GCCGGTAAAGTTGCCTTTACGCCTGCTTTCGTTCATTCCGCGCTTTACCTTTTGAGAAAGTTCGGCAGAGTAATATTCGGCGTAGCCCTCAATCATACTTTCAAGTATAATCGCCTCGGGGCTGTCGGGAATATATTCGGTAGCGGAAACGACTTTAACGCCGTTGTCTTTAAGCGTTTTCTTGTGTTTCGTGGTTTCGTATTTATTGCGCGAAAACCTGTCGAATTTGTAAACGAGTACGATACTGAAATCGTGTTTTTTGCTATCTTCTATCATCTGACGGAAGTCGGGACGGTTGTCGTTAGTACCCGTCATAGCACGGTCTATATAGGTTCTTAAAATGAGTATGTCGTTGTTTTTCGCATACTCGTTGCATACACGGAGTTGTCCCTCTATGGACTGTTCCGTTTGGGTGTCGCTCGAATAACGGGCGTAAATAACTGCAGTTTTCAAAATTTGTTACTCCTTTAATTTTATTTTTTAGATTTGTCTTTCGACGGGAACGGAGAAAACGAAAACGTATGCAAATTTTGCTTACATTTTGTCTTAATTCTTTTCCGTCAAGGGTTGCGCCAAGCAATGCACTTTACCTTGACGAAAAAGTCGTTTTCGTTTAACATTTCCCGATCCGAAAGACTAATTAGTTGCAATGCGGCAACTGCGATATAATTTCTTTGCTTACTTTTCCGAGAATTTCGCCCTCGTTGATACAGGTAAAGTTATCGAAAAGCAATACCTTGCGGTCATCAACTCCGAAAGCGCATATAACATCTTCGTCCAAAACGTCCGAGCGGAAGTAAGTCGGCAATTTCCCGCCATAGACTAAACGCTCGCCGGACTTTTCCATATACTTCGTTATGTATTTCGCAGCCTCGGAAATATCATCCTGCGTGGCAATGTCTTTGAAGTCGTTACGCCCGAATTGTTTCAGAAAGTGCGTGTTTTGGTATGTCGTTTGCATACGGTGGTTTCGCGTGTCGTAGTCCTTTACCTCTTCGAGTTTTCCTATCATTTTGCCGTCGGGAATATAGAAGATGCCGTGAAAATGTAGTCTGTTCTTATCTTCGCCACGTTCCCATACTCCCACATATTTCCAACCATTTCTCGCTACAAGATGTTTCAGAGTGTTAGACAACTTTTTGCGGAACGTTTCCTCAGTGTGTAGTTCATTCGAGTAAGTAAAAG
>JAJWOJ010000096.1 GCA_021635425.1 Clostridiales bacterium
CTTTTTTAATAAACTTCAGTAAATCTTTGTTGATTTCTTTTATTTTCAACAGCAAATTTTCAGCGGTTTCTGTTTCTCCGATTTTATAATATAAAAAACAAAGCGGCAACATCATCTGCGACGTCTGTTCTTCATCGTAAACCTTGAATAATTCTTCAGCTTTCTCTTTGTTTTCTGTCAACGCGAACAAGTGCATCAAATCATAGCGAACGCCAAGATTGTCGCTTTTGCATAATTCCAAAAGTCTTTCGCCCTCTTTTATTGCTTTCGTTACAAAACCGTTTTCCATTAACGCCGAAAGGTATTGGTAGCACGCCGTCATATACGGTCTTGTTTCATATACAAGCCAAAAATCGCCCTTGTCGTTTTGAAAATATCCCCCGTCCTGCATTTGTTTATTGCCGATAGAAACAATATTTTCCAAACCCGCAAGATACTCTGCTTGCTTTTCCCGATTCTTTTCATTTTTCATTAGCAATAATTGCAAATTATTCGGTTCTAAAAGAAGAGCCTCATCTATATAGCCTTCTCTTTCCTTTTTTGTTTTTGCTTGATCGATAAGGTCAAAATAATCGTATATATCTCTTTTCTCGTTTTTCATATTAGCCATTTTCATTTCTCCGGTCTTGATTTTATTTATTTTCAAGTTAATTATTTTTCATTGTCATTTTTGGCATTTAAAACAAAACCGATAATATTTTTATTCAATCACTTTCCAACTGCCGGTTTTATCAGACCCATTACGTTCTATTATACCCTGTTCTTTCAATGATTTAATCGCTCTTTCCACAGTACGTTTGTCTTTTTGTATTTTCTTTGCTATTTCTTCGGCACTAAACTCGCCGCTTTCCTTTATACATTCTAAAACTCTACGCTCCGTTTCAGAAAGTTTTACACCGACATTTACACCGACATTTACACCGACATTTACACCGACATCACTACGATTTATGCCAATGCCATTCAAGGAAATTTTCGTTTTAAACACATCGCCATCTATAAATTCGGGCGTTGTTCCCGAATATACCTTGCTATATTTGACGATGTTTCTGACGCCGGAACCAAGTTCTTCTGCCCAACCAATCTCTTTAAAAACGGAAGCAATAACGGGGTTTTTCGGATACGGAACAAAATCCGTCAGACTGATTGTTCCGAGTCCGCGCGCTTTATTACCGTTTTCCGTTCTCACGCAATCTTTCTCGATAATCAATTTTGCGGGGTAAGCGTTTGAATACTCCCTGTGGATAAGCATATTCGCAATTACTTCGCGAAAAAGTTTGTTTCTCGTACTTACGCGAATTTCGTTTTCCATATAAAACTTATCGTCTATATGTTTTTCAACAAACGCCATAAGCCGATCGTAACTTTCAATCAGATTACAACGGATAACGTCTCTGTCGTCGTACCTGTCCATTTCTTCCACTCTGTAAATGGCGTCTGTTTTATGATGCGGTAATGCTGATAGAATCGCCTCATCCGTTCCGAAAAGTAAAATGCAGGCAAGCGTATATCCGCTCTCACCAGTTTGAAGATTTTTCTTATACAGTCCCGCACTACGCAAAATCTCATCGTTCGTCATTCTTTCCCAAGGATGATGCGGGCTTCTGTTCGTTGCCATAGTCCTCGCGCGATCAATCAATTCTTGTTTCAAATCGCTTGCGGTCGCATACGGAAACACAGTATTTTCCGTGTATTCGCGTTGCTTTCTGATATACATAGCGGCAACTAAATCGGTATTATCCGTAATATCGAAATCTCCGTCTTCATTTCTGTCGAAAATCCGTCTGTTCGTATTGTGAACCTGCGAACTTTCGGGAACGTAAACGTGTAAAATAGTCTTGCCGCCCGTTTCGATTTCATCAACAGGCAAATATACCGTAGGGCTTATCTTTTGCGGATTGTTCATAGCGGATACAAGGTCTGCTCTGATTTTTTTAGACTTTTCTTTATCTATGCCGAGAATTGTTCCGTCATCCGCCACACCGAGAAAAATATCCCCGCCGAAGCGATTCAAAAACGAACATATAGTCTCAAATATGCTTTTCGGTAACGAATCTTTGCATTCCTTAAATTCGACCGAAATCCCTTCGCCTTGAGCGATTAATTCTTCGAATCTGTTAGACATAATCGGTTTAGCCCTCCGTTTTACACCTTTCCGATTATATTATAACATATTTCAAAGTCTTTTTCAATCAAAACTACTATCTATTCATAGAATATTGCTCTTTTGGGTATCTTAGAAAAATTTGACAATCTTGGGAGTTTTTTATTGACAATCTTGGGAATTTTGACCGACCTTTCATCAATAACAGTTTTTTACAGACTTTCTTCCACCGTCAAGCCGCCTTTGAATATTATTTTTATCTTCCCCTTCGACTCAACGATTACCACTTCTATTATCTGCCTTACAAGTTCGTCGTTATAGACTATCTGATGATTTTTCAGCCCGTCCATTATGGCGTATACGTCTTGCAACCTTGATTGTACTGCCTCTTTCCTCGTTTTATTGCCGTAAAATTCTTCGAGTTTGTTTTGCAATTCGTTCTTCTCTCTCATCAACGATTGCGCTCTTTCTTCGTCGAAATCGTCTATGGTATCGGCTGAAACGCTGCTTATCATCGCTTTTATCTCGGCATCGAGTTCGGATATACGAATTTGCAACGACATCTCTTCTCCGTTGTCAGTCGTTATGTTTTCCGTAAATACTCTGTCTATATGAGCTTTTAAGGTTTGCATTGTCTCGCCGTCTGCCGCTGCGACCTTTTGAATAGCGTTTACGATTGCCGCCTGCAACGCACCTTCTTCTATCGTCGGCGAATGGCAGTATCTCTTTCCGTAATCTAACCGTTTCACGCACCGCCATACGATTCTCTTCTCGCCTCGGACAGTCCACGTACATCTTCGGTACGGAGTCTTGCACTCTCCGCATATGAGCATTTCTGTTAAAGCGTATTTGCTCGAATATTTTCCTTGTTCGGTTTTCACGCCTTTGAACTTTACTCTTTTCTTTCCAGATCGCTTTGCAAGTTCTTCTTGCACCCTGCCGAATGTCGCGGAATCTATTATCGCCGGATGATTGTTTTCGACGTAATATTTCGGTCTGTCTCCGTCGTTGATTTTTACTTTTTTGGATATGCAGTCTACAACGTAGGTTTTGTTGATAACGGCGTCGCCCTTATATTTTTCGTTGGTCAGTATTGATTGCACCGTACCCGAAGTCCATTTTTCTTTTCCGTATGGGGTAAGTATTTTTTGATTTTCAAGTCCATTGCAAATCGTCTGCAAACTATCCCCCGCTAAAAATCGGTTGTAAATATACCGTATAGTTTCCGCCTCGTTTTCATCGATTTCGGGATTGCCGTCTTCGCCTTTTTTATATCCGAGAAAGTATTTGTAATTGAATGATACTTTCCCTTCTTTCGCGCTTTGAGCTTTACCGAATTTTACGTTCGCGCTTATGTTTTCCGATTCGCTTTGCGCGATGCCGCCGTATATCGTTATATAAAATTCGGCGTCGGGCTTTATACTGTGTATGCCCTGCTCTTCGAAGAACACGTCTATCCCCAACGATCTCAGCATTCGAATATATTTCAGACAGTCGAGCGTATTCCTTGCGAACCTCGATATCGACTTCGTCAGAATCAAATCGACTTTACCGCGCTTGCAGTATCTCATCAGGCGATTGAATTCGTCGCGTTTTAATACGCTCGTGCCGGTAATGCCTTTATCTGCGAAAATTCCGACCATTTCCCATTCGGGATTCGCATTGATTTTTTCCGTGTACCAAGCGCATTGCGTGGCGTAACTGTTCAACTGCTCTTCCTCTTTGGTAGATACTCGGCAATACGCCGCAACGCGTACCCTGCGGATTTGCTCAACCGCTTTGTCCGCCGCAGATATCTTCGGCGGTATAATTCTGACTTTTTTAACTCTTTCGATTGCCGCATCCATAACCGTTATCCTCCCACGATTTGCCCGTTTATCAATTTAATGCTCACCATGCCGTTTTCGTTTATTTGTACCTCGTCGGCGATATCGAACAATACTTCTGCCGAAAATTCGGTCAGATGACTCATATCTTTCAGAATATCCTTTACCCGTTCCGACATAGCGGTTTTTTCATCAATCGCCGAATATAGTTTTGAAATGTTTTTTACTACTGCATCCCTGTCCGCGTAGTTAAATTCATTTACGCTCGTTTTTTCTTTTTCCTGCTCATCGCCTATCGTCTCGGGATTGCTTATTATGTCGTTAATTATTTTCGTCAGCCGAGCCAACGTTTCCTCGTCGGATATAAACGTTTCTTTTTTGCAGGCGGGATTTTTACAGACCCATTTGGTTTTTCGCTTTCTTCGGCAATCAAACTTACGTATCATCTGCCCGCCGCATTCGGCGCAACGTATAGGTATTTGGATTTGAAATACGCCCGCAGTCTTATCCACGTTCTTTTGCACGTTTTTTCTCTCCTTCAACTTTCGACTGTTTTCGTATATGGTTTCGTCTACAATTCTCGGATATCCGTTTTTGCCCGTATAGCGTTCGTCGTCGATAATCCGAGCCAACCTCGCCTTATTCCACCCGCAAACCCCGGGTTTATACTCGACTCGTTGTTCGTTCAAGCATTCCGCTATTTTAAGTAGCGACTCGCCCGTTGAATACCTACGAAAAATATTCAGCACGACTATTTTTTCGTCGTCGTTAAATTCAACGTTTCCGCCGACGCATTTGTACCCGTATAGCACGCTACGACATTTCATTGCTTCCGCACCGTCCTTTTTCTTTTATCGTTTCAACTAATTCAACCCCGCCTATAAGTCGAATTTTTATTACTTCGTTGCTTTGCGGTATTACCTTTTCTACGATATTTTCGAACAGATCTTCGTCGAACTTATCGTTCGGCACATAGTCCGTTATCGTTTCATCGAGTTCTTTGAGAATATTGATCTCATCGTTCTCCGCTTCGGCAAGTTTCTTTTTTCTGTCGCTCCGCAATTTTGTTATACGGTTGGATATAGCCGAATTTTGTATGGAGAAATCCGTTGCCGACATAATGCCGCTCGTATGCAATCTCGTTATAACAAGGTTTTTTGCGGACAGATCTGCGATTTCTTTATCTATTTTTCTTATTTCTTCTTGTCCTATTCCCGCAGTATTTTCTATAGCTTCGATTGTTTCTATCGCATCGGTTAAAATCTGTCTGTTATATTTCAACTTATACACCATATTTACGAAACAGTCTTTTACCATATCTTCCCTCACTCTGCGGGAAACGCAGTTTGTTTCCTTGTTTTCTACCCGCCAGCACACCCAATACGTTTTATCTCGGACGTTGTGGTTATGGAAAGAGCCTCCGCAATCGGCGCATATAATCTTACGCGCAAACACGGAGGCTCTCTTCTTTTTATCTTCAATTTTTTTCTTTTGGAATAATTCTTGGACTTTATCGAAATCGTTTCGGTCGATTATGGCGACGTTACTGTTCTCTACGAAATACATCGGTTGTTCGCCTTTGTTTCGCACCTGCCGATGCGGTAAGGTCTCTGTTATATACTGTTTCAAGAACAGTGCGTCGCCTTTATACCGTGAATTCGTCAGAATATATCGTACCGATTCTCTCGTCCAAAGCACGCCATTTTTTCTTCGGGGGATCAAATCCTCGTTCAGACTATCCTTTATTTTGTATATCCCCATTCCGCTCAGATAATCTCTGAATATACGGCGAACGATTTCAGCCTCTGTTTCGTTTATTTCCAACTGCCCTTTTACTAATTTGTACCCATACGGTATGCCGCCGACGAATTCGCCGAGTTCCATTCTCTTTCGGATTCCCCACCTGACGTTGGCAGATATTGCGTCGCTTTCTTTTTGCGCCGCAAGTCCGGGTAGCGTTACTATCATCTCGGCATTTAACTGTTCCGTATCTATACCTTGTTTTTCAAAGTATACGCTTACGCCGATATCTTTCAAAAACCGCACCATAGCAAGCAGCTCTTCCGTATTACGCGCAAACCGCGATACCGACTTCGTGATGATTCGGTCAATCTTGCCCGCCTTGCAGTCGGCAAGCAGTCGGTTTAATCCGTCGCGCTTTTCCATTTCCGTTCCGGTGATCCCTTCGTCGGTATAGACATCTATAAGCTCGTATTCCGGATGCTCTTTCACGAATTGATTGTAATACCGTATCTGCGCTAAAAAAGAATGTATCTGCTCTTCCGATTTTGTCGAAACGCGGGCATATGCGGCTAATCTTATTTTTTTATTCGACTTCGGCTTTACAGGCGTTATATCTGTTATCTGCATTTTTTGACCTCCTTTTTCTTTTTGTAGCACAAACAATACCACAAGAGTTCGAACCAGTCCAGCACTTTTGCGCCGAAACCTAAAAGATATTTTTTATTTTTATCCGTCTACTACAATCCTTTCACACCCGTAATGCTCGGCGGAAAGTTTTACAATCTTTTTGTACTCCGCCTCCGTCAGAAGTTTTGATCTTAATAATAGTCGAAGCATATTTACACTGTAATAAAACGCTGCGTTTTTCTTATCCTGTTCTGCCGTCATTTTTGTTTTCTCCTGCATTATCTGTTAAGCCCACACTTATAGAAATAGCTTTGTTTACCCGCTCCATAGTGCCGTTATCTAACTTCCCGACGTATTCTTTCAATCGTCTTTTATCCACAGTGCGTATCTGCTCCAACAGTACAATGGAATCTTTCTCGAATACGTTTTCGGTTATCTCTATATGCGTCGGCAGTTTCGCTTTGTTTTGTCTGCTCGTTATCGCCGCCACAATGGTTGTGGGGCTGAATTTGTTGCCTATGTCGTTCTGTATGACGAGTACGGGGCGAACGCCGCCCTGTTCACTGCCGACAATGGGACTCAAGTCCGCGTAATATATTTCGTTTCTTTTTATATCTTTCATAATTCTCTCTGTTAAGTAATAGCGATTGATTGAAATAATCAGCCAATCGCTTCTAAAAAGCCTTTTTATCGGCTCTTGTATCAATCGTTTTATCAAACTTCACGTTGTCTTCCGAGTATGCCTTTACTCTCATAGGAATTTCACCTCCCCGCGGTTCTCGCCGGGACGCCCTCTTTGGTTGCGACGGCTCACGGAAGTTCTTCCGCTTCAACGCTCGACCTGAGACTGGACGTAAGTATCATTATTTTCTCTGCTTGTTTTCGCCACGACTCGGTTGCGCAGAATCGCTCGAACATTTTGTTCTGTTGCTTATCCGTTTTCAGCGGACGGCAGAGAGAATGTAAAAGACTCGTTT
>JAJWOJ010000097.1 GCA_021635425.1 Clostridiales bacterium
TTTTTAATTTCTATAATATTATCAGTCATTGGGAAGTGCCTCCTCGTTAACTTTTATCATCGCCGCGGGATCGGTTTGCGAACCGCAGATCGTATAGTTGTTTTTGCCCGCAAGAAGCTTTTCGACGAGCCTTAAAAGCCTTGTTATCGTGAACGTGATTACGAAATAAATCACGCAGACTATCGCGTAAGTTTCAAAAATCGCAAACGTTGCTTTGGATGCGACGGTAGCCTGATAAAAAAGCTCCGCAACGCCGATTACGTTAAGAACGGACGTATCTTTTATATTTATTACGAACTCGTTGGAAACGGCGGGGAGAATATTCCGAAGCACCTGCGGAATTATTACATACACCATAATCTGAAAATGCGACATTCCGAGAGATTCCGCCCCTTCATACTGCCCTTTATCGACCGAAATTATTCCGCCCCTTACGATTTCCGCTATATACGCGCCCGTGTTTATGGAAACGATGAGGAGCGCGGACGGAATAAGCGGAAGGGTTACGCCGCCCGAAACAAAGGCATATCCCCAATAAATAACCATCGCCTGAACCATCATCGGCGTACTTCTGAAAATTTCGATATAGCACGCAAGCAGAAAGTTTATTATCCTCTGTATCCAGGCGAGCCATTTCCTTCTCGAAAGGGGTATCGTCCTTATTATACCGACGATTATACCTATCAGAAGACCGAAAAGCGTTGAAACGAGCGCAATCAGAAGAGTATTTCCCACACCCGAAAGAAGCTGCATTCCGTAAATTTCGAGAATGGTTTTAACCGAACCGAAAAACGTCTTCTCTTCGTTTATTTCCGCAACGAGAGTTTCGGCGGATTTAACCGCGCCCGCCATGAGTTCCTTTTTCTCTTCTTCGGAAATTCCGTTTAAAATTTCGTTAACGGAAGCCGTTAAAGCCGAACCCTTTTTGATTCCGACGGCGAGCGTAACGTTGGAAAGATCGTCGATTTTAAAGCCCGTATCGTTATTGATAAGCGGCGCGTAAACAAATTCCGAATTTGCGTTGCAGTCCGCCGTAGCTCCCGGCTCTTCGGCAACGTAGCCGTCGATTGTCTTAGATTTCAACGCCGTAATCATCGTCGGGAAATCTTCGAGCGGGGTTTCGTGTTTCACTCCGGCTATCAGATCTACCACTTCGTCGTGGAAGGTTCCCGCCTGAGCGACGATTCTCGCGCCCGCAAAGTCCGCAAGGCTCGTCGCGCCCGCATATTTACCGTCTTTTCTCACGACGATAACGAGGTTCGAGTTGTAATACGGCACCGAAAAGTCGATTTCCTGTTTTCTCTCCGCCGTAGGACTCATTCCCGCGATAATCACGTCCAACGCGCCCGATTTTACGGCAGGGACGAGCGAATCCCATTTGTAAGCGTGAATTTCGAGCTTTTTGCCGAGCGCGTCGGCAAGTTTTTTGGCTATTTTCACGTCGTAACCGTTCGCGTACATGTTTTTCTTGCCGTTTATAGGCACCGCTCCGTCAACGTCGGAAAGCTGAGTCCAGTTATATGGCTGATAACCGCATTCCATACCGACTTTAAGCACGTTATCGTCTTTTGCGTTTCCGCACGATATCGCCGATAACGATAAGATCGATATGACGAGAGTTAAGACGATGAGTTTTAACAGTTTCACGGATTTTTTCATCTTTTGTCTCCTTTTTGGCAGGCGATTTCGTCCGCACGATTTACCGCCCGACCGACAATAAAAAATTTCCCGCAAGTAGAGCCGCAAAGCAATACTCACGGGAAAAATCCGTCAATATCACGATAGCTCTCCGCCCGATCGACCGGATATTCAACTATCCGAACCGACTGAAATAAGCGACAGTCGCCGATATATTTTACCGACGCCCAACCGACCGCGCCAACGAAAGCGCGACGATTTCGGCAAGACTTCCTTTCATTCTCGTTCCCCGTTCGCTCGGGATCGAACAAGAGCTACTTTTAAGCCCTGCGCCTCTATCTCTACTATTAAGATTTACATCGAAAAAAGCGTTTCCGCTTCACCGATGAAAGCATTGTAATACATTCCGCAAAAAAAATCAAGCGTTTTGGCTCATGTTTTATAATTTTTTCTTTAATTGCCGACAATACGATTTTTCGGGCGAAAAATCGACGGAAATCGTGAAAATCAAAACATGTCTTGATTTATATAGAAAGACCGCACTTCTATCTTTCGACTATCGTCAGATAGATTTGCGGTCATTCTTTTTCGTTGTTTTTCAGCCAACGATATTATGTTTTATTCAGTTTGCGTCGTCGCACAACATTAAAATGCCGGCTATCAGGCTTACAAACAATAAAGTACAAATTTTAAACCCGGTGCTTACGCGTTCTCCTCGTTCCACTTTGCCGAAGTACGACACAGTCATCGGAATACACCAGGCAAGCGGTATAAGGCACCAACCCATCGATATACACCCGATAATCATAAAGATTTTCGCAGCAGTCTGCAAACCCGACCGATTGTTAACCGCCTCGGGATTTCCCATTCCCTCAACCGCACACCCGCATTTCGGGCAAACAACGGCGTCGTCAAGCAACTCATTTCCACACTTTGAACAATATTTCATAAATACCTCCGCAATAGCCTTGAAAGGCTTTGTTGTATATATTATACTCTGTTAAAATCTAAATGTCAACAATATGAACATTGTCACTAAAATCGCCGTTATAAAATTTTTTCTGCTTTATTCATTTTTATTGTCGGGGTTATCATCGTTATCTGCGCTGTTTTTATGTTTTAGATTGACGAATGCCGAGACGAAACTCAGCGCCGCGCCCGCCACGATCATCCATATCGGCAGGCCGCCGAGGTTGCTGCCCGCCCCGCGCATCAGAAAAAAGACTATCGCCAAAGCGTAGCAGAGGTATGCCGCAATGCGGAATATCCACGATATCGCGTTATTCGGTCTGTTGCCGTTATTATTCATCTTCTGTCTCCTCTCCTGTCTCATCTTCTTCGCCCACGGCTTCCGAGCTGCCGTAAAGCTGTATATTCTGCAAAATTTCGTCGAGCTTTGAAAGCACTTCTTCTTTTCCTTGCCGCGTTTCCGAAGATACGGCGATTACGTTATGCGGGGTAACCGCGAAAAACCGCGCTATGTCCGCAACGTTGTTTTTAACCTGCATTCTCGAAAGTTTGTCGGCTTTTGTTGCGATGAAACTGAACGGAAAAGCGCACGAATGAAGAAAATTCACCATCGTTACGTCGTCCGCGGTGGGCTTATGCCTGATATCCACAAGCGAAAAAACGTAGCTCGCGTTGGACTTATCGGCAAAAAACTTCTGCATGGTCACGCCCCACTTCTCTTTTTCGGCTTTGGAAACTTTGGCGTAGCCGTAACCGGGGAGATCGGCAAGAACAAACTCGCCGAAATCGAAATAATTGACCAGTCTCGTGCGCCCCGGGGTGTCGGATGTTTTTGCAAGCTTTTTCTGATTGGCAAGCATGTTGATGAACGAACTTTTGCCGACGTTGGACTTGCCAACCACCGCTATTATCGGTTTATCGGGCTTTATGAACTGCGCGGGCGAAGCCGCCGAAGTTATGAACGTTGCGTTTTTTATAATCATGCCGCCGACCTCAACGCAAATTCATGCCCGAAATCGCCGCGTTTAACACTTCGTTTACGGTCGATACGGGAATGAACTTTATTTCGTTTCTGATATTCGCGGGGATTTCTTCGAGGTCCTTTTCGTTGCGCTTGGGGATAATTACGTTTCTTATGCCGAGCCTGTATGCCGCAAGCGATTTTTCTTTAAGTCCGCCGATGGGAAGAACCTTTCCGCGAAGGGTCACTTCACCCGTCATCGCGACGTCTCCGCGCACTTTTTTGCCCGTGAACGCCGAAGTTATTGCCGTGGTGAGCGTAACGCCCGCGCTCGGTCCGTCCTTAGGCGTTGCACCCTCTGGGACGTGAACGTGTACGTCTTCTTCCTCAAACTTTTTCTCGTCGATTCCGAGTTCGTTCGCATGCATTTTTACATAAGTGAGTGCGATTTTCGCGCTTTCCTGCATTACGTCGCCGAGCTTACCCGTAAGGTAAAGATTGCCCTTGCCCTTAAAAAGCGCGACTTCAACGGGCAGCGTCGTTCCGCCGACCTGAGTCCAGGCAAGCCCCGTCGCGCAGCCGACTTCGTCTTCGCGAAGCTCGTCCGTATAAGAAAATCTGTCCGCACCGAGAAGCTCTTCAACCTCTTTGTCGTTTATAACGTATTTCTTTTTGCGTTTTCCGCCCGCAACTTTCGTTGCTATTTTTCTGCAGCAAGAACCTATCTCTCTTTCGAGATTTCTGACGCCCGCTTCACGCGTAAACCCGTCTATAAATCGATAAACGCCGCTTTCGGTGAACTCAATACGTTTGTCGTCGAGTCCGTTTTTAGCTATCTGTTTCGGCACGAGATAGCGTTTTGCTATCTCCGCTTTTTCGTTTCTCGTATAGCCGCTAAGCTCTAAAATTTCCATTCTGTCGAGGAGCGGCGAAGGAATGGTATCGAGCGAATTTGCCGTCGTTATAAACAAAACTTTTGAAAGATCGTATGGGATTTCAAGGTAACGATCGCGGAAAGTAACGTTCTGTTCGGGGTCTAAAACCTCTAAAAGCGCGCTTGCGGGATCGCCCCTTAAATCGCTCGAAAGCTTGTCTATTTCATCGAGAAGAATCACGGGATTTACCGTTCCCGCTTCTTTCATCGCATACATGATTCTTCCGGGCATCGCCCCGACGTAAGTTTTTCTGTGTCCGCGTATCTCGGCTTCGTCCTTAACTCCGCCGAGGCTCATTCTCACGAACTTTCTGTCCAAAGCCCTCGCAACCGACTTCGCAATCGAAGTTTTACCCACTCCCGGAGGTCCGTAAAGGCAAAGAATGGAACCGCCGATTTTGCCCGTAAGCTTTAAAACGGCGAGATATTCGATAATTCTCTGTTTGATTTTTTCAAGTCCGTAATGATCCTCTTCCAGAATATCGACGGCGTCCGACAAACTTTCCCTGTCTTTGCTCTCTTCCGAAAACGGAAGATCTAAAAGCCAGTCGATATAAGTGGCAAGCACCGTGTAATCGGGCGAAGAGGGATTCATTTTATCCATTCTCGAAAGCTCTTTCAATGCCTTTTCTTCAACTTCTTTCGGCATTTTTTTGTCGAGAATGCGCTGTTTTAAGCGTTCTTTTTCGTCTTCGTCGTCGCCGAGTTCGCTATGTATGGCTTTCAGCCTTTCGCGGAGATAAAATTCTCTCTGATTTTTCTCTACGCTCGCCTTAACTTTTTCGGAAATTTCGCGCTCGGTTTTCACTATCTCGATTTCGTGAACGAGATAGTTGAAAAAGGCGTAAAGCTTGTCCCTGACGTTTATAAGTTCGAGAACATGCTGTTTGTCGCCCTCTTTGAAATTCATGTTATAGGTTGCGGCGTTGACGAAATCCTCGGCTCTGTCCAGAGCGAGAATATTCGCAAAAACCTCTTTATTCACTTTGACGTCGGGTTGTTTTATAAAATTGGCGAGTTCGGTTTTGACAACGCGAAGATATGCTTCCGTTTCGGCTTCCTCGCCGCCTTCCGCAATACGCTCCTTAACCGTAACCAGAAAATAATTCTCGTTCTGCTCGCGCGTAACGATTTCCGCCGCAAAAAGCGCGTTTACGTTAACTTTGATATTATCGCCCGGCATACGCGTGATATGCTTTATGCGGCAAACCGTCCCCACTTCGCAAACGTCGCTTATAGCGGGATCTTCAACGCGCGCGTCTCTTTGAGCAGACACGAAAATAAGCGAATCCTCGGTATCGACAGCCGCGTTTATCGCCGCAAGAGATTTTATTCTGCCAACGTCGAAAGACGTGAAAACGTTGGGCAAAACAACCTTTCCCCGAAGCGCAACCATAGGCATGGTTTTGATTTCGGGACTGTAAATGATATTTTCCGTATCAGAATCGTTTTCGCCGATTCTTAAATCTTTAAATCCGTCCATATTATCCTCCTTTCCTCTTTTTCCCCTTTAAATTTAGCCTATATATTAGCCGATTTGTATAAAAAATTAAAGTCGTAAAAGGTAAAACAAAATGAAAATTACCTTCCAACCTCGCGGCGGCAAATTTTATTTGTCACGAACGCACCGCCCGCCGACATATCGGTCGCAATCGGTCTACGCGTCGGGAACGTCGGTAATTATTATCGACGCTTTTCCTTTTATTTCGGCTTTCACTCCGCACGGAATAAAAAAGCTGTCGCCCTTTTTGAACTTATCGCCTTTATTCCCGCCGTTAATCTCTCCGCCGTTGATATTCTCGCCCGAAATTTCGCCCGCGCCTTCGACAACGGTTACGCTCGTAAAACTGTTCGGGTTAAAAATCTCCTTTTCGCCGTCAAGTTCAAGCTCCGAAACGTTAAAATAATTACACTTTGCAAGCGTTTTCTCATTTTCGCCCGCCTCGTTTTCAAAAGTTACGGGAGCGTATTTTTTGAAATTTATTACGTTCACGGCTTTATCGACGTGAAGTTCGCGAAGTTTGCCGTCCGCTCCGCGGCGATTGTAATCGTAAACCCTGTAAGTTAAGTTGCTGTTTTGCTGTATTTCGCAGATAAGACAACCCGCGCCGATTGCATGAACCGTTCCCGAAGCGATGAAATAGCTTTCGCCCTTTTTCACGGGAATAAAATTGAGAAGCTCTTCGACTTTCCCTTTATTAAGGTAATCGAGAAATTCCTCTTTCGAAGTGTCGCGCTTAAAGCCGCAATAAATTCCCGCGCCTTCTTCGGCGCCGACGATATACCACATTTCGGTTTTGCCGTAAGAGTTTTCGTATTTAAGCGCGTAATCGTCCGACGGATGTACCTGCACCGACAGATTCTGCTTCGCGTCTATAAGCTTGATAAGCACGGGGAAAAATTGAAATCTTTCGCAGTTTTTTCCGAGCATCTCGGGCGTTACGGCTTCTTTTAAAGTCCTGCCGTCCGCAATTTTCGTAAGCCCGTCCTTATGAAACGAAAGTTCCCAGCTTTCCGCGCACGGGGTTTTATCCGTAATTTTTCCGTATTCCGTCTTAAGCCTTTCCCCGCCCCAAAGATAGTCCTTGCATTCGGGAAATAATCTGTAAATTTTTTCGTCCATATCCTCACCCCGCGATTTTTCCGTTCTTTATGCCCGATTTCGGTTTTGGCAGCCGTCTTCTTCGGAAAAAATGACGATTCTTAACCTATATACCTTATTATATATGAAAT
>JAJWOJ010000542.1 GCA_021635425.1 Clostridiales bacterium
ACTGCGCCGGTAAACTAAATTACGGCTATTACACCGAAAAGAAAAAGGTGTTTATTCACGATGAAGAAGGTCCTATCGTCAAAGAAATATTTGAAAGATATGCCGCAGGCGAACGCGGTAACGAAATTGCAATAAATTTTGCCGAACGCGGTATACTCTATCGCGGCAAGCCTTTCACTGCCGCAAATATTTACGTTATTCTTCACGGCGAAAAATATACGGGCAAATATGTATTGCACGGCGAAGTTTACGATAATATTTATCCGAGAATCATAGACAAGGAATTATTCGAGCGTTGCAAAGCAAAAATAGACGCTAACCGATACGGCAATCATATTCCGGACTATTCCTACCTACTCCGAAAAAGAGTTTATTGCGGAGAATGCGGAACAAGAATGACTTCATACAGCGGAACTTCAAAATCCGGCAAAGTGTCAAAGTATTATAAATGTTGGAACGCTATAGGCAAAAAGAACTGCAAAGCCAAATTTATGAAAAAGGACTTGCTTGAAAGTATTGTCCTAAAAGCCTTGCAAGAAACGTTGACGGGTAAAAACTTATCCGTAATCGTTGACGAGATATACAAACAGCATAATGCAAAACTGTTAGGAGATAACCCCGTCAAAACACTTGAAAAAGAGTTGTTGCGGATAAACAAATCAATAAACAACATTATGAACGCCATCGAACAAGGCATTATAACCGACACAACAAAAGACCGTTTGCAAGAACTCGAATCCACTCGCAAAGACTTACAAGAAAAACTCATTTTTGAGCGTATGCAAGAAAAAACGGTTTTGGAGAAAAAGACTATTGAAACCTATCTTAAAAAAGCCGTCGAGCAAGAGCCTGAAATGATGATTGAATTGCTTGTCGAAAAAGTGTATGTGTATAGCGATGACCGTATCGAAATTATGCTACACTATGTAGATACGCCAATTACCCCAAAACCAATTGAATACGATAAAGATGAGAGCCCTGAAGGTGAAAGCCTTCGGGGTTCTCTTATTTATACGACTAAAATCTTCGTCGATAACGATATCTTTAAGGGTATGAATAAAAAAATCCTCGAACCAACGTTCAAGGAAACTCAAAAAATGCCCGTTTTAATTGAAATTAGAGGATAAAACTATGGTTTTTACTACTAAAAAGTGTTCGTGCGAGGTTAAACAAACGCA